>NZ_JAWYAJ010000517.1:7940-20256 GCF_034124845.1 Robinsoniella sp. | reverse complement strand
TTTGGCGTGGAAGAGCTGCTGTCCGAACAGAATATCAGTGAAGAATTAAAGAATGTGTTTGCAACTCTGCCTCAGCTGTTTGGAACCGTGGATGCACTGGAACGTGCAAAACTCCTTACATCCAACCAGGGAGCCTTAAAGGCAATTGCAAGACTGGAAGAATTATATGGAATTTTAAAATATTACGGTGTGGAAAAATATGTTTCCTTTGATCTGGGGATGATCAGTAAATATATGTACTATACCGGCATTATTTTCCGGGGTTATACCTTCGGAACAGGCGATGCCATCGTAAAAGGGGGACGTTACGACCATATGATGGGGCATTTCGGAAAAGATGCACCGTCAATTGGGTTTGTCGTGGTTGTGGATCAGCTTCTGACAGCCCTTTCCAGACAGAAAATAGATGTACCGTCAGAGCAGGTAAACCGCTTGATCTTATACAAAAAAGAGCAGAGAAAAGAAGCGATTACACTGGCGAAGCATCTTCGGATAGAGAATAATTATGTGGAACTGATCTGTCAGAAGGAAAGCCTGGACTTAGAGGATTATCTGACCTTTGCAAGGCGAAGCCGTATTAATGAGATCCTGTACTTCGAAGATAAGGATAGAATTCTGTCTGTAAACACCGAAACGAAGGTAGCGAAACCGGCGGGACTTATGGCGCTATTGTCATAGAATGATAAAGCTGCAGTATATGCAGCACTGGAGGAAAGAGTGTGAAGAAAACATTTCACACCCGCCTTATATAAAGCTGCAGTATATGCAGCACTGGAGGAAAGAGTGTGAAGAAAACATTTCACACCCGCCTTATATAAAGCTGCAGTGAATGCAGCACTGGAGGATGATGATGAGATATTTAACGTTTGCCCTTGGAAAAGGACGATTGGCAAAACAGACCCTGGAGGTCTTTGAAAAAATAGGAATCACCTGTGAAGAAATGAAAGATCCAACCAGCAGGAAGCTGATTTTTGTAAATGAAGAACTGAAGCTGAAGTTCTTCCTGTCAAAAGGACCTGATGTACCTACTTACGTAGAGTATGGTGCGGCTGATATCGGTATTGTAGGAAAAGATACCATCGCTGAGGAACAGAGAAAATTGTATGAAGTTCTGGATTTGGGATTCGGCAAATGCAGGATGTGTGTCTGCGGTCCGGCATCTGCAAAGGAATTATTAAAGCATCAGGAATTGATCCGGGTTGCCACGAAATACCCGAATATTGCAAAAGATTATTTTTATAATAAAAAGCATCAGACGGTAGAAATCATTAAACTGAACGGCTCCATTGAGTTAGCTCCCATTGTGGGACTTTCGGAAGTGATCGTGGACATTGTGGAGACGGGTTCCACGCTTAAGGAGAATGGGCTGGAGATTTTAGAAGAGATCTGTCCGTTATCTGCAAGGGTAGTGGTGAACCAGGTGAGCATGAAGATGGAAAATGACAGAATTACGAAGCTTTTAACCGATTTAAAAGCAGTCTTATAAGATCAGAAAAACGTAGGAGGTTATTATGAGAATTGTTGAATTGACGAAGGATACCATGCAGAATGTACTGGAAGACCTCTTGAAGCGCAGTCCTAACAGCTATGGAGAGTTTGAAGGCCGTGTTGCAGAAATTATCCAGAATGTTAAAAATAACAGGGATCAGGCGGTCTTTGACTATACAAAGCGCTTCGACGGAGCAGATATAGGTCCTGAGAATATCCGGGTGACGGAAGAGGAAATCAGAGAAGCATATGAACAGGTGGATAAAAGCCTGGTAGAGGTGATCCGAAAGGCCCTGGTAAATATTCGCTCCTATCATGAAAAGCAGCGCCAGTACAGCTGGTTTGACAGCAAACCCGATGGAACGATGCTGGGCCAAAAGGTGACAGCATTGTCAAAGGTAGGGGTTTATGTTCCGGGAGGCAAGGCAGTTTATCCGTCTTCTGTTTTAATGAATATTGTGCCTGCTAAGGCAGCAGGCGTAGAGAAGATTATTATGACTACCCCTCCCGGTAAAGATGGTAAGGTTAATCCCTCCACCCTTGTGGCAGCCCATGAGGCTGGTGCGGATGAAGTCTATAAGACTGGCGGCGCCCAGGCAATTGCGGCACTTGCATTTGGTACGGAGAGCATTCCAAGGGTAGATAAAATTGTAGGACCCGGCAATATTTATGTGGCGCTGGCGAAAAAAGCAGTCTACGGGCATGTGAGCATTGACTCTGTTGCAGGTCCCAGTGAAATTCTGGTTCTCGCAGACGAGACAGCTAATCCCAGATTTGTTGCAGCCGACCTGTTATCCCAGGCGGAGCATGATGAGATGGCTTCCGCAATTCTTATTACAACCAGTCGTGAACTGGCAGATAAAGTGTCTAAAGAAGTGGATGCGTTTACTGCAGAATTATCCAGAAAAGAGATTATTCAAAAATCCCTTGATAATTACGGCTATATTTTAGTGGCGGAAAATATGGAAGATGCCATTGATACGGTCAATGAAATTGCATCGGAACATCTGGAAATCGTTACAAAAGATCCTTTCCAGGTGATGACCAAGATTAAAAATGCGGGAGCTATTTTTATCGGAGAGTACAGCAGCGAGCCTTTGGGTGATTATTTTGCAGGACCGAACCACGTACTGCCTACCAATGGCACTGCAAAGTTCTTTTCCCCTTTAAGCGTGGATGATTTTATAAAAAAATCCAGTATTATTTATTATTCCAGAGAAGCGCTGGAACCAATTCATGAGGACATTATTAAATTTGCAACAGCGGAACAGCTCACCGCCCATGCGAATTCTATTAAAGTCCGCTTTGAAAAATAGGAGGCATATATGACCAGGATAAAAACAATAGAGCGAAACACCCGGGAAACGCAGATCAGTCTTACCCTGGATCTGGACGGCACGGGGAAATCAGATATCCATACCGGCATCGGTTTTTTTGACCACATGCTGGATGGCTTCACCAGGCATGGATTATTTGATCTTCAGGTCCAGGTAACCGGTGATCTGGACGTGGACTGCCACCATACTATCGAAGATACCGGAATTGTACTGGGTACGGCTATCCGGGAAGCTGTGGGGGACAAAAAGGGGATACGCCGTTATGGGGATAGGATTCTTCCCATGGATGAAACCCTGGTGCTTTGCGCCATTGACTTAGGCGGCAGGCCGTATCTGTCCTACGATGCAGCTTTTACATCAGACCGTATGGGAGACATGGATACGGAGATGGTAAAAGAGTTTTTCTATGCAGTTTCCTATGCGGCGGCAATGAACCTGCATATGAAGGTCTTGACGCCGGGGAATAACCACCATATGGCGGAAGCAATGTTCAAGGCGTTTGCCAAGGCTTTAGATGAAGCAGTTACTTATGATTCCAGAATAATGGACGTGTTATCGACGAAAGGGAGTTTGTAATGATACATAAGAAATTAATACCTCATATTTTTATTAAGAATGGAATTGCCGTAACCGGGTTTTTGGATAACCGCGTATTTGCTGACGGGGATGTGGTGAAGCTCGCCCAGCATTACAGCAATAATGGTGCGGATGAACTGATTATTTTTGATTTATCCAACACGGACAGCGAACATGATCAGTCCTTAAAGCTCATCAAAGAAATTTCCAGAGAAATAGATATTCCCATTCTGGGCGGCGGAAATATAAAAAGAGTGGAAGATGTAAAAAAACTGATCTATGCCGGCTGTAAAAAAGCCTTTTTAAATATGGCAAAGAAAAGCAATCTGGATTTAATGCCGGAAGTATCAAAACGCTTTGGAAGAGAGAAAATTGCGGCATGTGCAGATAATTTTGCATTGTTAAACGAACAGAAAGAGCTTTTGGAGACCTATACAAGTGAAGTACTGTTATTGGGTGACAACCTTCATTTGTACGAGGCAGTAAGTGCCGTATCCGTAGGCGCAGTTCCGATTCTTTCCCTGCTTGACAAGGAAAAAATGATTGCCCTGTTATCCATTGAGCAGGTATCCGGGGTATCGGGCAACCTTTTATCAGATCCAGCCATTGACCTGATGGAATTAAAGTCAGAACTGAAGAGGCGCGGCATTACGGTGAATACTTATGAAAGCGCCCTGAACTGGTCGGATTTTAAATTGAATTCCGATGGGATGATGCCGGTAGTTGTTCAGGATTATAAGACCCAGGAAGTACTGATGATGGCTTATATGAATGAGCAGGCATTCGATACCACGATCAAGACAGGCAAAATGACATACTGGAGCAGAAGCCGTAATGAACTCTGGACAAAGGGGCTTACAAGCGGACATCTGCAGTATGTGAAAGAACTTCGTATCGACTGTGATAATGATACAATTCTGGCGAAAGTTTCCCAGGTGGGAGCAGCCTGCCATACAGGGCACCAGAGCTGTTTCTACCGGGATCTGGTGAAGAAAGAATATGACAATACCAATCCAATGAAAGTATTCGAGGATGTATATGGGGTAATCAAGGACCGGAAAGACCATCCGAAAGAAGGGTCTTATACAAATTACCTCTTCGATAAGGGAATCGATAAAATACTTAAGAAAGTTGGCGAGGAAGCAACGGAAATTGTAATTGCAGCCAAAAATCCGGACCCGGAAGAAATTAAGTATGAGGTTTCAGATTTCCTGTATCATGTAATGGTGCTCATGGTTGAGCGAGGCGTTACCTGGGAAGATATTACAAAAGAACTGGCTCAAAGGTAATAAATTAGCCTCACAAACAATTTTAAAGAATTGTTTGTGAGGCTTTTATGTTGTTCAGGATTCGGTTAAATTTTTTTACCGTCCTTCAAATCTTCGTTAATCAGAGTCTTTCGATATTGTCCTGGGGAACTTCCCATAATATCTTTAAATAATCTGGAAAAATGCTGTGAATCATTGGTACCTACCATAGAGGCTATTTCGGCAAGAGTCAGGCGTGGATTGGACATTAATTTTACAGCCTCGTTCATGCGAAATACGTTAATATAACTCAATAAGCTCATGTGTGTATATTTACTGAACAGTTTGTTAAGATGACGAGGGGAGATATGTATTTCGTCTGCAATATTTGTAATTTGAATTTTGCATGCATAATTTTTTTCAATATATTGTAAAGCAGTTAAAACATACAGATTCTGAGTGGAATTTTTGCTGGACAAATTAGAAAAATCTCGTTTTGATGATTGGAGAAGATGGATTAATATCTCAAGAATCTGTAAGTTCATCTGTATCTGTGAAAATAGTGCAGGTTTTTCCATTTCTGAAATAATAGAACGAATTCTGCTTGATAAAAAAGAATCTGATGGAATCTGATAGTATGATGTAAAAAAGTATACGAGAGTGTCCAATAATGTAACCGGTGAACCAATATACTTTTCTAGTGAAATCTGATTTAATTCCATAGATGAAAAATGAATATGTTCAAATGTACAGGAGAAATCCGGTAACAGAGTCAGTGAATGTGCAATATTAGGCAATATCATAATAAAGTCATCTTTTAAACAGGATATGCACGTATTTCCAATTTCCATCTGACAACTGCCATCCAAAATACGATAAATTTCCAAATTATTATGTAAATGTTTTGGAAAAAAATAAGGACCATCCCGATGTTGAATATTGGCAATTTGAATAATATTCGAATCTAAAAATTTATCTATACAATCTGTCTGCAACTGAAATTTATTCATAATCTTTACTTTTCCTTTCGTTACATGATTTTATTATAACATAAAGAATGAAGGTATGGCTATATAATATCTTAGATAAAAATGTTTATTTTGATAGATTTCTGTAGTCTCTTTTAAAACTGATCCTTTTTTTACAATATGTGAATAAAACAGGTCGCGTTTTGACAAGAAAAAAATTGAATATTATGTATAATTAATACATGTAGACTACATCGAAAATATAAAAAATAACGATAATTGAAGAAAAGGAGGTGCATACAAGTTCAAAACAGGATAAATTGCTGTAAATAAAAATGAAAATACATTATTTTTATCCATAATAACAATCAACAAATATTAGTAAAATATCTATGATACGACGAGGAGGAATGAAATGAAGAAGATAATAAAAAAGATGATCAGTGGAACGATTCTCGCAAGTATGCTGATATCACCCGCTGTAAATATGCAAGACAGTATGATGAAAGTAAAAGCGTCAGAAGCAAGCGCTCCGTATGTGTGGGAAAATAATGACAGAAATCTTGTATTTTCAGCAGATCAAACTGTAGTAGAAGCAAACAGCGTCCAAAGCGGATTAGGCCCTGAGAAAATGTTAGATGGTAATGTAGATACCAGATGGGAAGCTTCCTGGAATAATGCACCGGATTCTGTAGAAATTACCATGAAGACGAGGGACGGTAATCTCGAATATTTTACCGGATTAAAATATGTTTCACGCCAGGATAATAATATTGGTGGTGTAATGACCGATTACCAGGTATACAGTAGTGAAGATGGAGTTACATACAATGAAACACCTGTTATTCAGGGGGAAATTACAGAAAAACTGGGAACCTGGTATTTAACCTTTGAAGAGCCGGTCAGGGCAAGCAGTATAAAGATTGTTTCCAATGTGAAAGCAGCAGCAGAGATGAGGCTTTTATACATTCCAACGAAGGAAGAAGATTATATACAGCTGAAGGCAGAAGCAGAAGCTATGCGGGAAGAGGCAGAAGGTAATAAAGGAGAAGACATCGGACAGTGGAGACCCTCTTCTTTAGAGACTTTTGACCTGGGTATGCAGGTAGTAAATATGCAGGGTGTACCGGAAACACAGGATGAACGTGCTGTCATAGATGGTCAGATTCTATCTTTGAGCAGTGATTTGAAGCGTTCGCTGCTTACCAGCACAACAGAACTCAATCAGCAGCTCCGTCAGGCTGAAGTTCTTTTGAATGCAGCAAATGTTGGGGACACACCGCTGACATACAGTCAGGAATCCATTGATGCATTCCAGGAAATTATAGCACAAGCAGCGGAGACGGCAGGCAATATGGCGGCATCAACAGGAGCAGTGCAGGATGCGCAGCAGATGCTGGAAGACGGATTATTTGCTTTTAAAATAGCCCAGAACAAGCCGGAAATTACCTATACAGGCAGTGCCTCCACCCCTCTTGCCTATATGATGGACTTATTGTTGGAAAGCCATTTTCAAGGTTCCGGAACAGGTGAGCAAGTATATCTGGAACTGGATTATGGAACAACGGAACTGGTATTTGAATCTTTGACTTTCCAGACATGGTGGGCAACGGGGCAGAATATCAAACGGATTAAAGTAGATTATAGAGATCGAGATGGAGCGTGGATCCCAATTGACAGCGGGAAGGAATATACCATGCAATGGACTACCAATACAAATGTATCCGAAACACAGTCTGTTGCATTTGAAACTCCGGTAAAAGGAACTGCAATTCGTATATACATCATGGAGGCCTCCTCATCTTATGTAATTGATGAATTGACAGTGGGAACAGCAGTGGGAGAAGAAGATGTACAGATCATGCTGGATCATGATACCATGACACTGGCGGAAGGAGAAACAAGGAAATTAACGGCGACGGTACTTCCTGAATATATAGCAAATAAGAATGTTCACTTTACATCATCAGATGAATCCATTCTGACCGTCAGCAATGATGGAACAATAAAAGTTAAGGGACTTCCAGAAGGGGAGGAACAGGCAGAGGTTACGATTACAGCGACCACAGAATATGGTGGAAAAACGGCACAATGCGTGGTTAAGGTAATTCCTAAAATTACAACAGATACAGATAAACAGGATACGAGAGTCCGCCTGAAAAATGCAAAGAAGCTTGCAGACGCAGCAAAGCAGGAGGATTATAAGGCTGGGGCATTAGAAGAGTTTCATATGCAGCTAAATAATATAGAAGCAAAATTATCTTCAGAAATAACGGGTGGGCAGCTTGCAAATGTGGAAAAGGAATTGAAAAATATTCGGAGACAATTTGAAGAAGCTTCTCTTATTCCCATTTATGAAACCAGAAATCTGATTGATCGAATCACTGGAAATGGAAGCAGCGAAAAATTTATAGTTGAAACTATTCCGGCAGATGAAGCTACAGGATATGACGTATATGAAGTGAGCTGGAGTGAAAATGCGGGAAAACCGGTATTAAAAGGTAATAATGGGGTTTCCCTTGCAACAGCATTTAATTATTATTTAAAATATTATGCATTTCTGGATTTCCCATATGTAGGAGACTACAGTCTGGAGCTTCCGGAAGTAATGCCTGCAGTGGATGAACCTGTTCGTATAGTCTTTCCATATGAATATCGTCATTATTTTAATGAGAACTGTGAATATAAGTATACAGCAGATCTCTATGGGGAAAAAGAATGGCAGCGCAGAATTGACTGGATGTCAATGAATGGATTTAATATGTTTCTTATGGATTTGGGAGAACATGCCATCTGGTATCAAGCAAAAGACGAACTTGGACTGAACGATGAGGCGATTAGTGAACTACAGCGATACAGCAATGGAACGGAACAGTATGAAGGAAAATATGAAATCTCTCTGGATGCAATCAATCAGGAAGGTATGCTTGCTAAAAAAGTGGTGGATATGGCTTTTAAGGCTGGAATGGAGCCGGAAATCAGACCCTTTATCGGACAGGTTCCTTTTATGTTTCCGGATCAGCGTGATGAGTATTATGGAAGCAGTGCTGTTTCAAAGATGACAATATCCTTGGAGGGATCTGTATTTGATCAGATGCTGCTATATCCGGCGGCTAAATGGATCAACCTTCCCCAGGGAGTATTTATCAGCCCGGAGGTTGCCGGCTCAGATGCAGCAAAGGCAGAGGAAATGAAAGAGAAATTTGTAAAAATTTCAGATATATACTATGATTCATTACTGGAAGTTTTAGGGTTTAATGAGTGGGGACGTACCCCGGAGTACACATATAAGGATCTGGTAGGCGAGCAGGGATTTGTCGTACAGAATGAAGCATTTCCTCAAAAAGTGCTCCGTGAAATAAACGATCAGCTGATGAATTTAAATCCGGATGCTGTCTGGCTTCAGACTTCATGGAGATATCAAAGCTGGCTGCCGCAGTATTACGACGAAGGTCGTCTTATGTTTATTGATTTAAGCGCAGAAAACAGGCCAAAATGGAATTCGAATAATGAGTTTGGCGAAAATCCGTGGCTATGGTCCATGTTGTTTAACTTTGGCGGAAATACGGGAATAGAAGGAGATCTGAAAGGACTGGCTTCGGATGTTCTTACAGCAAAAGAAGCAGCCAACCATATGAAAGGTGTTTCTATTTCACCGGAAGGAGGAGATACAAACCCGGCACTATATGCCATGATGGCAGAGATGACCTGGAGGTCTGAAGTGCCGGATATGGATCAATGGATATCAGATTATATTAAACGCAGATATGGCGCAGAGAATTATGAAAAAGCAAAAGAGGATCTGGAGCAGGTATGGGATATCTTGTGCGGGACAGTTTATAAAGGATTTGTAAGCTATGATGGACCAACACAGACGCTGGTAAATGCTTATCCGAAATTATCTGGAGCAATTGCCAGGACATATGGAAGCAATGCCAAGATGTATCAGACGCAGGAATTGATTCCGGCATGGAAAGCTATGCTCAAAGCGGCTGATAAAATGGAAACGCTTACGCCTCAGTTCCAATATGATATGGTTGATATAACAAGGCAGATCCTGGCGGATATTTCAGGAGATGTCTATGGGAATATTAAACCGGCATTTGACAGTGGTGATAAAGAAGCTGCCATGAAATATGTAAACCAAATGATTCAGATTTGTAATGATCTGGATAAAATATTAGCAGCAGATAAGGAATTTATGTTAGGTACTCGCCTTGAAAGAGCAAAAAACAGGGGTGTGACCCAGTCAGACAAAAAATTTTATGAACAGTTAGAGCGTACGTTCAGCACATACTGGGTGTTAGACGATCCTACCCAGACAAGTCTTACCGATTATTGCAACCGCCATCTATCCGGCTTAATGCGTGATTATTATGGAATGCGATGGGAAGTATTTGCTAAATATCTGGAACAGGCTCTGGACAAAAATATGAATGCAGCAGCATTTAATACAGAAATGGCACCTAAAATAAAAGCAGAGATCCAGGAAAAAGAAGTTGTTTGGAGCACAGACCATACGGCATATCCTACGGAGGAAATAGGGGATGTGAGGGAAATTAGTCAGGATCTGCTGAAACAGTACTCTCTTTTGATAGATGAATTGTATGGGACAAGTGACGACTCTTTGGATATACCGTTAGAGGGATTAAGTGTGAAAGCGGGAAATGTTCAGTCAGAGTCGGGAAGCGAGGGACCGGCTTCAAATGTACTTGATAATAATCCCGGAACAATTTGGCATACAGCCTGGGCAGGCTCAGACAGGAGTGAACAGTGGATTGACATTGATCTGGGTCGGAAACAGGCAGTAGGAGGGCTTCGTTACCTGCCTAGACAAGGCGGGGGAGTGAATGGCATAATCACTTCTTACGAAATTTATATCAGTAACGATCATGGAAAAACTTATTCCAAGGTAGTTCAAGGAGAATGGTCAAAGAATACGACCTGGAAATTAGCATCTTTTGACGGTGTTGAGGCAACTAATGTTAAACTACAGGTAAAGGAGGCATTGCCGGATGCCCCAGGCAAACAGTTTGCTTCTGCAGCAGAAATCCGTATCATAAAAGGAGAATTGGAACCGGAACCGCCAAAACCAGATAAGACTGGTCTGAGTGCACTGATTAGTCAGGCGGACAGCATACCAGCTAAAGGCTGGGAAGAATCCAGCTATCGCAATATGCAGGGATATCTGAAAAAAGCAAAAGAAGTACTACAGGATGAAAAAGCAACGGAAGAGGATATCCGCAAGGCAGCAGAAGACCTGAAAAAAGCAATAGATGGTTTAAAAAAGATACCGGTTACCATTAAGCTGGATAAATCCAGTGCAGTTTTAAAATTATACAGCGTCAATACTGTGAATTTAAGCGCTGCCATCAGCGGTTCCAGTCAGAAAGCAGCATGGAGTTCCAGCAATCCTAAGGTAGCAAGCGTTGATCAAAACGGAACCGTTACGGCAATATCAGCAGGAACGGTAAATATTACTGCAAAGGTAGAAGGAGTTTCGGCATCTTGTGAAGTGACTGTTATCGTACCTAGTATCCGTCTGAATAAGACCAATGCAGTTATTTATACGAAAGGAACAACCAGCATTACTTTAAATGCCATTACCAGCAATATACAAGGCAAAATCAGCTGGAAAACAAGCGATGCCCGGATTGCAACCGTATCAGAGGGGAAAGTAACTGCCAGAAAAGCAGGAACTGTAACGATTACGGCAGAGGCTGAAGGTGTTAGTGCAAGCTGCAGAATTTCTGTTAAAGCACCGAACATCAAACTTAGTAAAACAAAGGTAACACTTTATACAAAAGGCCAAAGCAGTATGGTTTTGAAGGCAACAGTTACAGGAAGCAGTAAAAAAGTATCCTGGAAAACCAGTAATAAGAAGACTGTAACGGTTAAAAATGGAAAAGTAATCGCAAAGAAAACAGGTAAAGCTACAATTTCTGCAACGGCAAATGGAAAAACGGCAAAATGTTATGTGACAGTTAAGAAGCCGGGATTGAAATTAGAAAAAAATACATTTAAATTAAAGAAAGGCAAAAAGGCTGCTATTCATGCAACCGCAAAGCCAGCAGGCAAGATTCGTTACAAGTCTGATCATAGTAAAATTGCATCGGTATCATCAAAGGGTGTGATAAAAGCTAATAAAAAAGGAAGTTGTAAAATAGCAGTAACGTGCAACGGGGTAAAGAAAGTA
This sequence comes from Robinsoniella sp., assembly GCF_034124845.1. Taxonomy (NCBI): domain Bacteria; kingdom Bacillati; phylum Bacillota; class Clostridia; order Lachnospirales; family Lachnospiraceae; genus Robinsoniella; species Robinsoniella sp. The sequence goes on along the minus strand of NZ_JAWYAJ010000517.1, from coordinate 8,444 downwards.
ATTAGTGTAACGGTAAGATAAGATAGAGCTATTCCATAGTTTCTGTTCAGACTCTCTCAAAATTGTATTCAAGCTATTGCGAAAATGTTACAATTCTGTTAAAATCTACTAAGAGCATATTTTAAATATGCTCTATAGAAATAAAAAGGGGGAGCTATTCATTGAAGTACAACAGGAAAAAGACACAATTGCGGATGATCCTTTTACTATTCTGCTTATTGATCGGTTTTGCATTAAACGATTCCACGGCACAGGCGGCAAAGAGAACTGGCTGGAAGACAGTTAAAAGTACAAAGTATTACTATGTTTCCGGCAAAAAGGTAAAAAACAAGTGGAAAAAGATCAATAAGAAATGGTATTATTTCGACAGAAAAGGCAAAATGCTGAAGAAGCGCTGGGTAGGAGATTACTATCTGGGAGCAAAAGGCAATATGCTGACTAACAGATGGATCAATAGCTATTTTGTCGGGGAAGACGGTAAGTGGATTCCGAAATTCAGAGGTG
>NZ_JAWYAJ010000517.1:0-7930 GCF_034124845.1 Robinsoniella sp. | reverse complement strand
GAAAAAGAAAACGGGCTGGATTACCTCAAAGGGTGACCGTTACTACCTGGATTCAAATGGTGTAATGAAAACGAAGTGGACGGCTGTTAAGAAAAAGAATTACTATTTTTCCAGTTCCGGAGCACTGCAGAAAAATACCTGGCTCAAAAAAGGGAAGTATTATTACTATGTGAATTCCAAAGGAGTTATGGATGCTTCCAGAAAAATGAATACCAAAAGCATCAATACGGCTACATATCTGGAATACCGAAGCAGTACGCTGTCAGTGAAGATCAATAAGAAGCAGAATTATAGTTCTGTGTACTGGGTTGCACGCATTAAGACCAGTAATCCCAAGCAGCTGCGTTCAGCTATGTCTTATGGGACCTATGGTGGATCCAGACAGCTTACTTCACAAGCGGTATCATCCAACGGTGGAATTATCGGCATTAACGGAAGTGCATTCTCTTATTCTACCGGACAGCCGTCTCCGCTTGGCATGTGCATCAAAAACGGTAAAATCTATGGTAATTATGCAACCAGCTATACGACCATGGCAGTCAAAAAGGATGGAACCATGTTCACTCCTCCAATGGGATTATGGGGCCAATCCCTTCTGGATATGGGTGTAAAAGACACCTATAATTTCGGACCGGTTCTGATTAACAATGGAATTGCCGCACCGCTGGATATGCAGAATTTTTCTTTAACCAGCTATAAAGATCCAAGAACGGTGGTAGGAATGGTTCGTCCAAATGACTATGTAATACTGGTGGCTGATGGAAGAAGATCGGGGTATTCACTGGGTCTTGACCATTATGAAATGATTGCAGAATTGCAAAGACAGGGTTGCCGCTATGCCTACAATTTAGACGGCGGTGGATCCACAACGCTTTATTACGACGGAAAGGTTTTAAACAGGCCTTCTGACGGAGCGGAACGCCCCTGTGCAGACTTTTTGTATTTTACTAACTAAACAGACCGCTTGCTCTAATAAGGAGCAGGCGGTTGTTTCAGTTTAAATAGAAAAATTAATTATTGTCCATATGAATATAAATGGCTGAAATGTGGCAGTCAATATGTTGCAGATGAGATTATTAAGCGACAGCCTGTTAATTCTCTTCATGCAGAAAACATGTTGTTAGATGGTCATTTACCATGCCCACAGCCTGCATAAATGCATAAACAGTGGTGGGGCCCAGAAATTTAAACCCTATTTTTTTCAAATCTTTGCTGATCTGGTCAGAGAGGGGAGTGGTCGCGGGGATGTCTTGTATCGTCTCCCAATGGTTCACAATAGGGGCGTAATTCACATAATTCCAAATGAATTGATCAAAACTCCCATGTTTTGCGGAAACGTCCAAATAAACTTTTGCGTTGTTGACTGCCGCATTAATTTTCAGGCGGTTTCTGATTATTTTCTCATTTTCCAGGAGTTCCTGGACTTTTGCATCTCCGTAAAGAGCTACCTTTGCAGGGTCAAATCCGTCAAATGCTTCCCGGAAAGCCTCTCTTTTTTTGAGTACGGTAATCCAGGAAAGTCCTGCCTGCATGCTTTCTAAGGTTAACATTTCAAAAAGCTTACGATCATCATGTTCGGGACGTCCCCACTCGTTATCATGATAATCTATGTATATGGGAGTGTCTCCAGCCCATGGACATCTGATTTTTTCTTCCATAAAGTTAAGTATCCTTTCTGCTTTTATAATACTGTGGTTTATATCTAGTATTTTATCATAGAATAGTGACAGAATGTGTCACTATTTATAAAAAAGTTCCGGAAAAATGTCAAAAGCGGAAAAATGATTGCAGAAAAAGAAATGTAATATTATAATAGAGAAAGCAACCAATGTACTAAGGAGAAAATACTATGCGTATCAGAAGCGGCGATTCAGGCTGTGTGCTTTCATAGCGGAGCGCAGCATACGCAGTAGTGCTGTATTAAGAGATGAAAAGCTTTCATATTATAAACAAAATTGTCTGTGTGGTCTTTATTTTAACAGCTGTCTTCTTTGTGCAGACAGGAGCAGTAAATGCTTTTTTCCAGGCGGATTTAGCAGACCGGGATGCTTATCATTCCCAGACTGCAGGCTCCCAAAGGCAGTATCGCATATCTTCCGGAGAGCACACCATAAATGAGCGGGTCACGGAGCATTCCGTGCCTCCAGGCAGAGTCCAGATTAATCAGGTAAACAGTCTGCTTCGGGGAGATCTGGCAACGGGATTCTGGACCACAAATATGTACATGCCTCAGAACATCTACTCCATGATGTTTTGCGGAGGCATTTTTTTGCTGTCTTTATTTTTGGCAGGTATGCCCGGGCAGTTCTATGATAAACTGAATATCACCCACGAGTCAGACGGGAAAAAACGTCCGCTGTAATCTCGGCGTATCTTCCGGGTACGTACAGGTTAAAGTGTAAATATTATGACATGAATGGGAGAATATAGAATGGAACTATCTGATATTTTAATGCTTCTTGGCGGACTTGCCTTATTCTTATATGGCATGCAAATGATGAGTAGTGGTTTAGAGATGGCCGCCGGAAATAAGATGAAACAAATCCTCGAAAAACTCACTTCCAACCGATTCAAAGGTGTCGTGGCAGGAGCAGCCATAACAGCAGTAATCCAATCCTCATCAGCTACGACTGTTATGGTGGTTGGCTTTGTAAATTCCGGTCTTATGACCTTAAAGCAGGCGGTATGGGTAATCATGGGTGCCAACATTGGTACCACTATCACCGGACAGCTGATCGCATTGGATATCGGCATGATTGCTCCGCTGATCGCTTTTCTGGGTGTGGCGGCGATCCTTTTTGTTAAGAATGAAAAAGTAAAGCATATCAGTGAAATTTTTGCGGGTCTTGGTGTGCTCTTTATCGGTATGGATATGATGGGGTCTGCCATGGTTCCCCTTCAGAACTCCGAAACCTTTATTCACTTTATGACAACTTTCCGCAATCCGCTGGTAGGTATTTTGATTGGTGCTGTCTTTACTGCCATCATACAGTCTTCCTCTGCTTCAGTTGGAATTCTGCAGGCACTGGCTGGTACCGGTATGATTCCGCTGTCCAGCGCAGTATACATTTTGTTCGGACAGAATATCGGAACCTGTATTACAGCAGTTTTAGCTTCTATTGGCACAAAGACCAATGCAAAGCGTACCACGGTCATTCACCTGATGTTCAATGTAATCGGTACTTTTATATTTACCGTCATTTGTCTGATCACTCCATTTACGGTTCTCATGGAGCATCTCACGCCTGGAAATTCGGTAGCGCAGATTGCCAATGTGCATACGGTATTTAATATTGTCACCACGCTGCTTTTGCTGCCCTTTGGTACTTATATGGCACGTCTTGCTGAAAAGATACTTCCGGATAAACCAAGTGAACAGGAAGAAATGCTGCATCTGGAATACATACAGCCCTTTGAAAGCCACTATGCAATGGGGCAGGGGGCATTGGTTCTGACCCAGATTGACAAGGAAATCGAGCGGATGCGGAATATGGTCTGTGAGACTGTTACCGGCAGTTTTGATGCCGTGCTTCACAGCTCGTCACATGATAAAGAGACGCTGGAGCAGAAGGAGGATTATATCGATTATCTGAATGCAGAAGTATCCCGGTACATTGTGTCAGTGATGCACCATGAGATGGCAGCGGAAGATTCTGTCAAAATCAGTGGATATTATAAGATACTGGGAAATCTGGAGCGAATTGGTGACCACGCCATGAACATTTTGGGATATGCTGTGAGCATGAAGAAAATGAATGTGAATTTTTCGGATCAGGCAAAAAACGAGATTCTGATTATGAGGGATATGAGCCTTCAGATTCTGGAAGACGTGGCTGGAAGCAATGTATCCGATATTAAAACCATGCTGGAGAAAACATCCCGAGATGAACAGAAAATTGATGATATCAGGAATGAAAATCTCAAACAGCAGATGGAGCGGATGGGTAAAAGTGAATGCATAGCAGACGCAAGCATCTTCTTTTCGGAATTGCTTACGGATTTTGAACGTATCGGAGATCATGCTTTAAACATTGCGGAACAGTATCATGAGATGCTCACAAGAGCCGTTTAACGGACTGGATATTAAAGTGCTTTAAGTGTTTGTAAATGAAAAAAGACCTCTGTTTGATATGTCCCCAGAAGTTAGGCTTTATAGAATACTAACATTTGGGAGAAGTTCATTATGAGGTCTTTTTTAATGTCCAGAAGTCAATATGGAACAGAAATTAAATTCCTTTACAAATATCTACTTGAAGTTCTTACGGAGAATGCGTATAATTAATCAGGTATGCATACCTGCAGATCCATAAAAGCAGGAGATTGTGTGCTGATTAACAACACAACAAGGAGAAATAATGAGAAAACTAGCTCTAAATGATGAAATACTACTAGAAATCGAGAAGCCGGCACGCTACATCGGCAACGAAGTGAACTCGGTCATGAAGAATAAAGATGAGGTGGATATCAGATTTGCCATGTGCTTCCCGGATGTCTACGAGATCGGAATGTCGCATCTTGGAATTCAGATTCTTTACGATATGCTGAATCAGAGAGAAGATATCTGGTGTGAAAGGGTGTATTCTCCCTGGCTGGACCTGGACAAGGTCTTAAGAGAAAAGGATATCCCCCTGTTTGCACTGGAATCCCAGGAGCCAATCAGGGAACTTGATTTCCTTGGCATCACGATTCAGTATGAGATGTGCTATACGAATATTCTGCAGATACTGGACCTTGGCAAAATTCCGCTGTTAAGTAAGGACCGGGATGAGAACTGTCCAATCGTAATCGGCGGCGGACCATGCAGTTATAATCCGGAGCCGCTGGCGGATTTCTTTGACCTGTTTTATATCGGAGAAGGAGAAACCGTATACTTTAGATTGATAGACTTATATAAAGAATATAAAGCAGCAGGAAAAGGAAGACAGGCATTTTTAGAAGCAGCAGCCCATATCCCGGGCATATATGTACCCTCTCTTTATGAAGTGGTTTATAAAGAAGACGGAACCATTGCTTCTTTTTTGCCGAAAAAGGCAGATACGCCGACAGCTGTTGAAAAGCAGATTGTAATGGATATCACCAATACTTATTATCCCAAAGCACCGGTAGTGCCTTTTATTAAGGCAACACAGGACCGGGTAGTGCTGGAAATACAAAGGGGCTGTATCCGGGGATGCCGGTTCTGCCAGGCGGGAATGCTGTACCGTCCCACCAGAGAGCGGGATCTTGACATGCTGAAAGAATACGCATCTGAGATGCTGAAAAATACAGGGCATGAAGAAATTTCGTTAAGCTCTTTGAGCTCCAGCGACTATTCCCAGTTAGAAGGGTTAGTTACCTATTTAATAGAAGAATTCAAAGGAAAAGGTGTTAATATTTCCCTGCCGTCCCTTCGTATTGATGCATTTTCACTGGATGTTATGAGCAAAGTACAGGATGTGAAAAAGAGCAGCCTGACCTTTGCGCCGGAAGCCGGCTCTCAGCGCCTGCGGGATGTGATCAACAAGGGGCTGACGGAAGAAAATATCATAGATGGTGCAGGCCAGGCGTTTGAAGGTGGCTGGAACCGGGTAAAATTGTATTTTATGCTGGGGCTGCCCACAGAGACAGAAGAGGATATGAAAGAGATTGCTCATTTGGCTGACCGCATTGCCAGACGGTATTATGAGATACCAAAAGAAGAGCGAAACGGTAAATGCCAGATTACGGTCAGTACGTCATTCTTTGTGCCAAAACCATTCACACCGTTCCAATGGGTAGGAATGAATACGAAAGAGGAATTTCTTGGAAAAGCCAGAATTGTCAACCAGGAAGTAAAAGACCAGCTAAACCGCAAGAGTATTAAATATAACTGGCACGAAGCGGATGTGACTGTATTGGAAGGCCTCCTGGCGCGGGGAGACCGTAAAGTTGGGGCAGCCATACTGGATGCCTATCAAAACGGAGCCTTGTACGATGCATGGTCAGAGACATTTAAGAATCAGACCTGGATGGAAGCATTTGAACACACTGGCATAGATCCGGATTTCTACACCATCCGAGAACGCTCCATGGACGAAATACTTCCCTGGGATTTTATAAATATTGGCGTATCAAAGAATTTTCTGAAAAAAGAATGGGAGAAAGCCGTTTCAGAGACCATTACCAATAACTGCCGCCAGGGTTGTTCCGGATGCGGGGCAGGGATATACAAAGGAGGCGTATGTATTGAAAGTAAGAATTAAATTTGCAAAAGAAGGTGTGATGAAATTTATCGGACATCTGGATATCATGCGCTATTTTCAAAAAGCTATGAGAAGAGGAAATATTGACATTGCATTTACGGAAGGGTTCAGCCCTCATATGATTATGTCCTTTGCAGCACCCCTGGGTGTGGGGCTTACCAGTACCGGAGAATATCTGGATATAGAAGTAAATACCGAAATATCTTCTAAAGATGCCATCAGGCAGTTAAATGCATGCATGGTGGAAGGAATGTCCGTATTGAGTTTTCGCAGGATTCCGGAAGAGAAGGCGAGCAAAGCCATGTCTTTAGTTGCGGCTGCGGATTATCTGGTGAATTTCAGGGAAGAGAAAGACTTGGGGCAGGATTATAAGAAATGTCTGCAGGAGTTTTACAGCCGGGAGACCATCACCATTGTTAAGAAAACGAAAAAAAGTGAAAAAGAAGTTGATATCAAGCCCATGATCTATGCGCTGGAGCTGCGGGATGATGGAATCTTCATGCAGCTTGCAACCGGCAGTGTCAATAATCTAAAGCCGGAACTGGTGATGGAGGCTTTTGCCCAGTATCTGGGAAAGGAAGCAAAACCATTCGGGCTTCTGGTACACCGGCTTGAGGTCTATGCAGATCTTGGAAATGAGAAGAAGCGCAGGCTGGTATCTCTGGAAGATCTGGGAGAGGATATACCAAGCCGTGCCAGATAAAGAAAAAAACAGTAAACTGGTCATCACAAGAGATGGGGGACAGATTTTAACAACCCTGCTTCAGGATGGGAAACCGGTGGAATTTCATTTAGAACCGGAAGGGGAAGATTCCCTTCTGGGAAATATCTATATCGGAAAAGTACAGAATATCGTAAAAAATATCCAGGCTGCCTTTATTGAGATAAAAAACGGTTTACCCTGTTACTATGCCCTGGAAGAAAATCCAAAGCCTGTCTATACCAGTAAAATGAATTCCCGCAGACTGGTGGCGGGAGATGAACTTCTGGTGCAGGTGAGCCGTGAAAATATGAAAACAAAGGCGCCTACCGTCACTTCAAATCTTAGTTTTACCGGAAAATATCTGGTTCTGACCAGTGGGAATACGCGGATCGGTGTGTCCGGCAAACTGTCCCCTTTTCAGAAAAAAGAACTGAAAAATCTAATGGAAGAATACCGCTGTGAAGAATATGGCTGGATTATAAGGACCAATGCTGCACAGGCATCGGCGGAGGAGTTAAGGCAGGAAGCTGTACAATTGGTACAGCAATATAAAAACTTAAAGGAACGGGCTAGATTCAGAACCTGCTTTTCCTGTCTTTACCAGACGCCCAAGAACTATCTGACCCAGCTGCGGGACACCTACAGCGGCAAGCTGGAAGCGATACTGACAGATGATAGGGAATTGTATGATTCCATGCATGAATTTCTTGCGGAGTGTCAGCCTGAGGATCTGGAAAAGCTGTCATTTTATGAAGATGCACTGTTGCCCCTGGATAAACTTTATAATCTGGATCAGGCGCTGAAAGACGCGCTGAAAGAGCGTGTATGGCTGAAATCCGGAGCTTATCTGATTATTCAGCCTACGGAAGCCCTGACATCTATCGACGTGAATACGGGCAAATATGATGGTCACAAGAATCAGGAAGCAACCTTTCTAAAAATTAATCTGGAAGCAGCCAGGGAAATTGCCAGACAGCTGCGGCTGAGGAATATTTCCGGCATTATT
>NZ_JAWYAJ010000516.1:18592-24070 GCF_034124845.1 Robinsoniella sp. | reverse complement strand
CATTTAAAAATAATCAGATCCCTGGGAATGGCGTTTTGTCAGTTGGATGAATGCAGCGGATTTTTGATATATGATTTTGGTTCCAGCAAGAGCATGAGTGAGGTACATGATGAAAAGCAGAAGTTCATGAGGGATGTTCATCAATACTTAAAGGAAATGGAATATCAGGAAGTTACCTTGGGTGCGAGTGACTTTTGCTATAAGTGGGAGGGAATAAGTGAGGCTTATAAGCAGGCAGAAGCGGCCTGTGGCAGAAGTATATATCAGGGGAAGGATCAGATCTATGATTATGGATTTGATAGCATCCCTATGGGAGAGCAGGTAGTAAATGTAGATTATGTGTCTCTGCAAAATGCAGTACTTCATCAGGATATGGAAGGGCTTAGGGCAGCATTACACCATTTGGAGGAGCAAATATTGTGTGTGCAGCCAGGGGTGGAATATCTGGATAAACTGTTGCAGGATATTTACATCTTTATTTATACGGAGGTGCTGAAAAAGAAATCCATTAAGAGAATATCCTCCGGGGATTTGGATGGGTTAAAGGAGTCTTTGGAGAAAGAAGACAGTTTCTATGGGAAAACAGAAGCACTGCATAAATACTTAAGACCGGTTTATACGGTTATGTTGGATGGAAAAAGGGTTTATAGTAAGGATATATCCCGCGCGGTTCATTATATAAAGGAACATTTTAAAGAGGATCTGAATTTAAAAGAGGTGGCGGGGTATATAGGGCTCAGCGAAAATTATTTATCTAATCTGTTTAAGAAAGAAACTGGAGAAAATATGGTGACCTATATGAATCGATGCCGGATTGAGCTGGCAAAAGAGCTGATCGCGGATACCGGTATGAAAGTATATGAGATCGCGGAGGCAGTAGGATTTAAAAATACCTCATACTTTTCTACTACTTTTAAGAAAATGACAAATATGACGGTACAGGAGTTTAAAACCCGTAAAAGATGAAAGACCCGTAAAAAGTGAAAGACTCGTAAAAGGTGAAGATCCGTAAAAAGTGAAAGAAATGGATAATTTGTTAATTGTTCCGCTGCATGCAAAGGATTTACAATATACCTATCAAAAGAAACAGGAGGAATGGAAAATGAAAAGAGTCGTAGCAACAGTAATTGTAGGTACATTGTTAGCCGGATTGTGTACGGGATGTGGAGGGGCACAAAATGAAGCAAAGGCAGGGAACAAAGAAGATAAGAATGTAACGATTACCTGGATGAAAAATACGGGTCAGGATACAGATACACAGTGGGAAGATGAGATGGCGAAGAAGTTTATGGAAGAGAATCCGAATATTAAGGTGGATATCCAGAGGCTGGCTTTTGATAATTATGTGACCTCTGTACAGACGAAAATTGCAAGTGGAGATGCACCGGACCTCATGTATGTAGAAGGGGATTTGTTAAAATCTTTTGCTAAGAACGGATACCTTACGGATCTTACCAACGAAGAATTTATGAAGAACTTTGATAAAAAGGATCTGGCAAGCCTGACCGTAGATGATAAGGTAATGGCAGTATCTAATTCATTTGGTACGATGTGCGTTACCTATGACAAAGATTTGTTCAAGCAGGCAGGGATTGAGGAGGTACCGAAAACAACAGATGAGTTTGACGCCGCATGCCAGAAGCTGCAGGATGCCGGGATTATTCCCATTGCCAATGGATTTAAAGAGGCCTGGTGCATTTCCGGAAATCTGCAGACGGACTATATTTCATCGGTACTGGCTAAGGATGAAAATGCGATTACCGATATGACGTCCAGAAAGAAAAAATTTGTAGACAGTGATCTGTGGAGAGATGAATTTAACCGTTTTACAGACCGCTTCCAGTATACCAATGACGATCCATTTGGAACTGACTGGAATGGTGCCGGAGATTTGGTGGCAACTGGAAAAGCAGCAATGATTTTATGCGGCAACTGGGCAGTTACCCATGTACAGGGAAAGAATCCGGATGTGAATCTTGGGATCTTTGCGATGCCTTACAGCAACAATGCAGATGATACGGTTATGGTAATCCAGTCGGCAGCATCCGGTTCCGGGGTTTACAGTGATTCGCCTAATAAAGAAGAAGCACTGAAATTCCTGGCGTATATATCATCTCCGGAAGCGGCTACCAGAGGTTCGGAATTATCCCATACGCCAACCATTGTAAAGGGCGCAAAGGCACCGGAAAATGATCCGGCATTGCAGGATATCAATGCTTATGTGGAAAGCGGCAAGACATTCAGCCAGGGTTCCATCGACCACAATTTCCCCAATGAATACAGAACGGCTCTTGAAACCTTAGTTTCCAAACACCTGCTGTCTGAAGAGAAGGATGTGGAGACATTGCTTAAGAATCTGGATGAAGAGTTTGATCGTATTGCAGGGGCCGAAAGCAAATAGAATGAAGGGAACGGAAAGGATGAAAATATGAAATCAAAAAAGAGTTATCTTCTATTTGCATTGCCGTCTGCCCTTCTATTTACTTTTGCGATTGTAATTCCATTTATTATGGGTATTAACATTGCGTTTACGGATTGGGATGGAATTTCCCAAACGTACCACTATAATGGACTGCAGAATTTCAAAACATTTTTTACCGATAAAAGTGTACTGCAGCCGATTAAAAATACATTCATTTACGGGATCGGATATACGGCGCTCAATAATCTGCTGTCTCTGGTTCTGGCGTTATTATTAAACAAATGGATCAAAGGGAGCAAGGTTTTGAAAACGGTGTTCTTTATCCCAATGGTACTCAGTTCTGTGCTTGCTGCATTTGTATGGGGGTTCATTTACAAAGATGTATTCTCTGCGGTGTTTGGAATACATAGCCTCTTGGGGAATCCCTCTACGGTAATACCGGGGATTATTATCATTGCACTGTGGAATGCAGTTGGCTCTAATCTGATTATTTACATGGCGGGGCTGGATAACATTCCCGATATGTACTATGAGGCATCGGCAATTGACGGGGCAACTTTATGGCAGCAATTTCGCTATGTGACACTGCCCATGCTGATTCCTACGTTTACGATCTGCATTACATTAACCTTTACCACCGCACTCCGGGAATTTGGTACGGTAATGGCGGCAACGGGGGGAGGGCCTGCGGGATCTTCTGAGACACTGGCTATTTATATTTACAAGAACCTGTTTTCTTTCCAGAAGGCTGGATATGGACAGGCAGTATCGTTTGTATTTATGATTATGCTGGCTCTGATCGGCACGTTAATGCTGAGATTTTTCAGGAAAAGAGAGGTGGAGTACTAGATGAGAAAAAAGTTTAAACCCGGCGTTATGGCAGTGAATCTTGTGGTTTATCTGCTGGCCCTTGTCTTCCTGGCACCATTTTTAATCAGTATTCTATTATCCTTTAAGACCCCGCAGGAAACAACCGGGAATGTATTGGGGCTTCCTCAGGTCTTGCATTTTGAAAATTTCGCGCAGGCTGCGGAACAGGCTAAAATTGCCCAGAGCTTTTTAAACAGTATTGTTATCACCGTAGGTACGGTTGCACTGATTGTATTATGTGCTTCTACTGCCGGATATGCAATCGGCAGGTTTTATCACAAACGTTCCATGAAGATCTATGAAATGGTATTAATGGCATCCATGATGCTTCCCTTCCAGACCGTAATGATCCCAATTTATAAGATGTTTAAATCATTGGGGATGCTCAATACCCATGTGGGTGTCATGATCATTGTTGCGGCTGTGAATCTTCCTTTTGCAGTCATGCTTTATACGGGATTTGTAAAAGCACTTCCCGTGGAATTGGAGGAGGCAGCAAAAATGGAAGGGTGTACAGGAGGAAAAATATTCTGGAGTATCATTTTTCCCCTTTTAAAACCGATTACCTTTACGATTGCAACGCTGATGACGCTTTGGACCTGGAATGAGTTCAATGTATCCCTTTTGGTTCTGCAAAAAGATACAGTGAAAACAATTCCGATTCAGCAGTATGTTTTCTTTGGACAGTATTCCTCAAACTATAACCTGGCTTTTGCAGCTGCGGTGTTGTCTATGATTCCGGTAGTTCTTTTCTTTATATTTGCTCAAAAATATATTGTGAAAGGTTTGGTTGACGGAGCAGTTAAGGGATAATCATAGCTGAGTTCTGTTACAGGCAAATTTGCCTGGAAGAAGGGCGTGCAGAGGCGGGAATAAATAAAAACATGAGCTCAGCTGCCAGAAAGCATTTTTCAAATACGCTCTAGAAAGTTGGTAGAACAATGAATGAAAATTACAGAGATATAAAGGCACAGAATAACAGAAATTTACAGAGTCCCCGGTGGATCTGGTATCCGGGCGATTTTGAAATCTATCACGCGTTAAAGGTAAATACCAGAAGAGAAGAAAGAAATATTATGTGGCCGGCTTTCTGGAGGCTGGATGATTGTTATCACAATGTGAGATTCCGGAAAAAAGCAATATTTGAAAAGGTATGCAGGATCTGTGCTTATGCAAATGGAAATGGATATTTGGATGTGGACGGTAAAAAATATCCGTTTGGAGAGGCAGTTCTACTGCCGGAAGGAGAACACGAACTTTTGGCTGTGGTATATCACACTGAGGGGCTTCCGGCTTTCTATGCTGAAGGCGGGAATGCAGCCAGCGATGGTACCTGGGAAGCAAATATGTACAGTGATGAATGGGTGCCCGCAGGCTTTAATGAACTGTTTTTTGATAAAGATAAAACGCCTGATACATTTCCATTTTCATATAAAGAGAGGCTTCCGGAATCGGTCAGTGGACTGGAAGATGGGATGCTGTATGATTTTGGCAAAGAGATTTTTGCATCGGTTGTGGTCAAAAGCAGGGGAACAGAAGGGAAACTGGACATTTATTATGGGGAATCCAAAATGGAAGCGCTTGATCAAGAACAGTGCTACCTATATGAGAAGACCGGACATGTGCAGGAAGAAATGGTATTTCGAAGCCGGGCATTCCGCTATATACTGGTGGAGACCCAAAACGAAATTGAAGTGACTGCAATTGAAGAATATCTTCCTTTGGAACCGGTAGAAAAGTTTCAGAGCCAGGACGAATTGTTAAATAAAATCTGGGAGATATCGGAATATACCTTCCATTTGAACAGCAGAGAGTTTTTCCTGGATGGAATAAAGAGAGACCGGTGGATCTGGTCGGGGGATGCATACCAGGCTTATAAAATAAACCAGTATCTCTATCAGGATAAAGACCTTAACAAACGGACGATTCTGGCGCTCAGAGGGAAAGATCCGGTAGAGTGTCATATTAATACGATTACGGACTACTCTTTTTTCTGGATTATGAGTGTATATGAGTATTACCAGGGATATGAGGATGAAGCGTTTCTGAGGATGATATATCCGAAAATGAAAAGCCTGATGGAATTCTGTATTGGAAGAACAGACGGAGATGGATTTATTGTTAAGAAATGCAGTGACTGGATCTTTATTGACTGGGCGGATATAGACAAAGAGGGGGCGGTATGT
>NZ_JAWYAJ010000516.1:0-18582 GCF_034124845.1 Robinsoniella sp. | reverse complement strand
ATGTGCTGAGCAGATTTTATATGCAAAGAGTCTGGAAGCAATTTTGCTGTCAGCCGAAATTCTGGGAATAGAAGAATTATGCTACCGGGAACGTCTGGAGAAATTGTGCCGGGATATTGATACACATTTTTGGGATGAGGAACAGGGGGCTTATATCAGCAGCTTTTCATCCGGTAAAAAACAGGTAACCCGCCATGCGAATATTTTTGCGGTGTTATACGATTTTGCAGATGAGGATAAGAAACATAAAATTATAAAAAATGTGATTCATAATGATAAGATTCCACAGATTGTAACGCCCTATTTTAAATTTTTTGAACTGGATATGATGGGAAAGATCGGGGAACAGCAGTATGTATTGGATCAGATCCGGGATTACTGGGGAGGAATGATTGAAAAAGGAGCCACTGCATTTTGGGAAACTTATGATCCTGATGAAGACGAAAAAGAGCGTCTTGCAATGTATGGGGATCCTTATGGAAAAAGTCTCTGCCACGCATGGGGAGCCAGCCCGATCTATCTGCTGGGGCGGTATTTCAGCGAGTAGATGAGGGTATTCCCCTGTTAAACAGAAGAAAGGTGCTTTCCAATGGAAAGTATCTTTTTTTGTGCGCAATTTTCCTGAGCGATCATATAGTAATAAGAGCCTATGCAGCGAGGAGACAAGAATGATAACCAATATTTATGATTTTGGGATAATCGGTGGGGATATGCGACAGGTCTATATGGCTCAGATATTGGCAGAGCAGGGATACCGGGTCTGCGTCTATGGTTTATGTAAAGAGATAAGTCCGGATATGCAGTCGGATGCCACAGATGGTGAGCCTGTTCTGTGTGAAAAATCTTTGACGGATGCGGTTCAGAAGTCAGGGATTATCATAGCACCGATTCCAATGACAAAAAATAAAAAGGATTTAAGCAATCAGGTTGGAAAAGATGATTTGAGTTTAAATGAACTGATGGAGGCGCTGAAGGAAGGGCATTATTTTTTTGCAGGATGCATTCCAGAAGGGTTCCGGGATAAGGCAGCGGACAAAGGCGCCACATGCTGTGATTTTATGAAAAATGAAGAACTGGCGATATACAACAGCATTGCCACAGCGGAAGGAGCCATTGCGGAAGCAATTCAGAAAAGCCCGCGGAACCTGCACAGGAGTGAGTGTCTGGTGCTGGGGTACGGTAAATGCGGCAAGACACTTGCAGCATATTTGAAAGGTATGTTTTGCAGAGTTACTGTCTGTGCGAGGAGGCCGGATGTCCGTTCGGAGGCTTCTATTTTAGCAGATGAAGTAATCAGCTTTGATGATATTCCGGATAATCTTAAGCAGTATTCTTTTATATTCAACACAATTCCCAACATGATAATAGACCGCAGTTTATTAATGTCTGTTAAAAAACAAGCGATTATCATTGATATAGCATCCGCTCCCGGCGGAGTTGATTTTACGGCAGCGAAAGAATTAGGAATTCCGGCGTGGCTGTGCCCGGGACTTCCAGGAAAATATGCACCTGAGTCATCTGCCAGAGCATGTTTGAAAATTGCTTTCTGCCAGATGTGCGTTCCGGTTTGTGGGATGGATGTGCCGAATTTAGGAAGCGTAGTGGGCTACACTGACTAAATTTGGCACATTCAGGCCGCAAACTGGGGCGTGCAGCTGGTGGGAATGAATTTTCAAACAGGTTCTGGAGCAATGACTGACGTATTGATGCAGGAAATGAAGCAGCATGTTTAGAAGGAGTGAAGTGATATGTCTTTAAAAGGTAAAAAAATAGGGGTTGCTTTTACAGGATCATTTTGTACGTATAAAAAAGTTTTTGAAGAACTGAAAAAGCTGGTGGAAGAAGGTGCGGAGGTACAGACAATTTTTTCCAATGCCTCCCAGACAATTGACAGCAGATTTGGAAAGGCCGCAGATTTTATAGCGGATGCAGAGAGAATTACCGGTATCAGACCGATGATGACAATTAACCAGGCGGAACCCATCGGTCCTAAAAGTCTGCTGGACCTGCTGGTAATCCTGCCATGTACCGGAAATACCATCGCGAAGCTTGCCAATGGAATTACAGATACCCCTGTTCTGATGGCGGCAAAGGCACATCTGCGCAATGAAAAGCCATTGGTTGTTTCTGTTTCCACAAATGATGCATTGGGAATGAATATGAAAAATATCGGACTGCTTTTAAATGCGAAGCATCTCTATTTTGTTCCGTTTGGGCAGGATGACCCGGTGAAGAAGCCAAATTCTATGGTTGCGCACACGGAACTTTTAATTCCTACAGTAGAAGCTGCGCTACAGGGCAGGCAATATCAGCCGATCATTCAGTAAACAAAAGTACGTTGTAAGAAAGGGTAAGGTGTTGCTATGTGTGGAATTGCCGGATTTTGTAATCCGTTTACGGAGTATGCCAATGAGGAAGGAAAATGGAGAGGTATTCTTGAGAAAATGAATCAGGTACAAAAGCGCAGGGGACCGGACGATGAGGGGACTTATCTGAATAAGGGATGCGGTCTTGCCCACGTGCGTTTGTCCATTATTGACCTGGTTACCGGGCATCAGCCAATGATCAGGAAAGCCGGGGCAAGGGAATGTGCCATAGTCTATAATGGTGAGATTTATAATATGAATGAGTTGAAAAAAGAGCTGCAAAACGAAGGTGCCTGTTTTGAAACCACCAGTGATACGGAAGTAATACTGGAAGGATACATGCTTCATGGGGTGGACTATATAAAAAAATTAAACGGGATTTTCGCCATTGCAATCTGGGATGGGAATGAGGAATGTTTGTATCTGTTCCGTGACCGCCTGGGAGTAAAACCATTCTTTTATACCATGGCAGGTGATACACTGGTCTTTTCTTCCGAGATCAAAGGATTGTTTGAATATCCACAGATCAAACCGGTACTGGATCGGGAGGGGTTATGTGAGATTTTCGCACTGGGGCCTGCGAAGACTTATGGAAAAGGTGTATTTAAAAATGTCATGGAAGTGCTGCCCGGGCAGTTTATCCGCTTCGCTAAACACACATGGGAGCAGAAACCTTACTGGGAACTGGTGAGCAAACCCCATGAGGACTCCTATGAAGAGACGGTGGAGAAGACTTCCTGGCTGTTAGAAGATTCCGTGAAAAAACAGATGCTGTCCGACATACCAATCAGTACGTTTTTATCGGGCGGTGTAGACAGCAGTCTGGTTACGGCCATCTGCGCAAAAGAACTGAAGAAGCAGGGAAAGGTACTGAATACATTTTCTTTTGATTTTAAAGATAATAAGAAATATTTCAAATCCAATTCGTTCCAGCCCAGTGAAGACAGACCCTGGGTAGATATGATGGTGGACCATTGCCAGACAAATCACCACTACCTGGAATGTGACAATATGGAATTAATCGATTATCTGTTTAAGGCTGTGGATGCAAGGGATCTTCCCTGTATGGCGGATGTGGAATCCTCCCTCCTTTATTTCTGCTCTAAGGTGGTAGATATAAACAGTGTAACCCTCACCGGTGAGTGTGCGGATGAGATTTTCGGAGGATATCCCTGGTTCCATAAGAAGGAAGCATTCGAGGCAGATGCATTTCCCTGGTCCATGAGTATGGAACCCAGGAAGACGCTGCTCTCGGAAGATGTGATCCGTGAACTTCATATGGAAGAGTACGCCCATGAAGCGTACCACAAGACCATCATGGAGACCCCGGTGCTGCCAGGAGAAAACAGTGAAGAAAAGAGAAGAAGAGAAATCGCTTACCTGAATCTGCGGTGGTTCATGGTGACTCTTTTGGACCGTATGGACCGAACCAGCATGTATTCCGGGCTGGAGGCCAGAGTGCCCCTGGCTGACCACAGAATCGTGGAGTATATCTGGAATGTGCCCTGGGCAATGAAATGCCCGGATGGCATTGTAAAAGGGCTTTTGCGCTCGGCAGGTGCGGGAATGCTTCCGGATGAAGTATTATGGCGGAAAAAAAGTCCTTATCCGAAGACCTATCATCCCGAATACGAGCAGCTTCTTGGCAAACGCCTTCAGGAAGTATTGGCTGACCCCAATGCTCCAATCAGGCAGCTCTTAGATACGAAAAAGGTTAATGACTTTGTAAACAGTCCTTCAGACTATGGGAAGCCCTGGTATGGGCAGCTCATGGCAGGACCGCAGATGCTTGCTTTTATGCTTCAGGTGAATTACTGGCTGGAGCAGTATCATATTGAGATTGTGTAGTGTTAGAAAATGGGGGAAAGAGAAAATATCTTTCTCCCATTTTGCAGAAATCCGGTTACCGTTGCCACCTTACAGATGCGTACAGTAACGAAAACTTTACGGTTATATGCATGAATGCAATACGTTTCTTTACAGGCAGCGAAAATAGAAGTATAATTAGTTCCATTAACAGGAGTGCAGTAATATAAAGATAAAAGACAGAGGAGGAAGGTATTTGATTATCGGTATTGTAATGGTTGTTATTGTATATACATTATTAAATGTATATCTGGCATGGCGGTATACGCCCTTTATCCGGTCGGTTATTCCAAGAGTGAAATTCTGGTGGGTTGCAGTGGTATTTGCAGTGTTGGGATGCAGCTATGTGCTGCCGTCCTGTTTACCTATGTGGGGTTGGGTAAGAATTGCCGGTGCTCTGGGCTGTTACTGGATGGGATTTTTTGCATACAGCATGTTGTTTTTTGTGATTTTAGAGATCGTACGGCGTGTGGTGATACATAGGCTCAGTGAAAAAGGAAGGGTAAAATTTTCCTCTGTTTCAGCAGGAGTAGTTCTGCTTCTTTGCGTGCTGCTGATTATTGGCGGAAGAATACATGCTCTAAATATCGAGAAGGCTTCCTATGACTTATCTGTGGAAAAGAACTGGGATGGTCCGCCGCTTAAGGTGGCGCTGCTGTCAGACGTGCATCTGGGACATATTAACGGGGAGAAGCGGATGGAGCAGATTGTAGAGGCCGTGAATGAGGAACAGGCTGATTTAGTCTGTATCGCAGGAGATTTATTTGACAGTACTTATGTAGGGGTCCGTAATCCGGAACGGATCGCCGAGTTGTTAGGCATGATAGAAAGTAAGTATGGCGTTTTTTTATGCTGGGGAAACCATGATGCAGGCGAAGAATATGACAAAATGAGGAGTTTGATTCAAAAAACCGGAATTCATATTTTGGAAGACGAAGTAATTAATCTGAAAGGAATTGTCAATATAGCAGGCAGAAAAGATTCTGCGCCTATTGGAGGCCAGGGAAGCGAACGCAGAGACTGGGGTGAAATCCAGGCAGAAATACAGGGAGAGGAACCGCTGCTGGTTCTGGACCATCGGCCCGGGAATGCCAATGAGTATGAAAATGTGGATTTGATTATGAGCGGACATACCCACGCTGGGCAGGTGTTTCCGTTTAATCTGCTGACACGGATGAACGAAAAATTCAATTATGGGTCTTATACTACGGAAAAAGGAGTTCCGGTAATTGTGACTTCGGGCATTGGTACCTGGGGACCGCCGCTGCGTATTGGCACTGATTCAGAGCTGGCGATCATCCAGCTGAATGGAAAATAAAATGGAATAAAACGAATTTTGCAGCAGTCGTGCGGCGACTGCTGTATCTATTAAAGAGATATTTAAAAAACTTTGTGGAAAAATGCAATTTCTTATTGAAATTATATGAAATTTGTGGTATAAATAATAAGTCGGTAATTTACAGAGGGGATTGGTCAAGTGGTATGACAGAAGTCTCCAAAACTTTTAGTGGGAGTTCGATTCTCTCATCCCCTGTTTACGGATGAAACACTTTCCAGATGGAAGGTGTTTTTTATTGCCTGAAATCAGGAGCCTTATACATGAAAAAGCATTCTCTGTGCAAATGCATTCCGGTATTCGGAAGGGGAGAGTCCTGATATTTTCTTATATGCTCTTGAAAAATTGTGGCTGTCGGAAAATCCCAGTGCGTGTGCTATTTCGGAGATGGACTTATTGGTATCGGTGAGCATAAAGTTAGCGGCATTGATTTTATTTGTCAGGATGAACTGCTTCAGCGGTATGCCTGCAACGGTACCGAATAAATGGGAAAGATATTTTTCATTATAGCCGAAGTGGGCGGCAACATCCGATACTTTTAAGTTCCGGTTTATATTTAGTTTTACAAAATCAATGATATCGTGATAGATCTGTTTCTGCGTCTTTCTGGATTTCTCCAGAACTTCCTTTTTGGTATAAAACTGACTGAATAATTCACACAAAATTACAGTTGACATATAATTCAGAATTACGGGTTTGTATAAATTCTTTACCGCATCCTGAAGCTGTTTCATTAAAACGATGATTTTCTCCTGATTACCGGCAGTCCCCTGTCTCGGGATGCATATGGTATCTTCTGGCAATTGGCAGACGCAGGCCTGCAGCCCGTTTTCGGGAATATCTTTTAGAACGAAAGGAACACCTGTTTCAAAATGCAGCCAATAAAAGGAACAACGGGAAGGCCGTAATCCCCGGCGGTGATTGTTGGGTGCTGGGATGGGAGGCAGTAATAGAAATTCCCCTGCGGATACGGTGTAATCCTCATTATTATAAGTGAGATATAAGGTGCCCTCCGTCATGACGAAAAGCTCATAGTTAAACAATAAAAGATCTTCATGTATCCAATGTTCGGACGGTGCCTCAAATTTTCCTGTGAAATTATAAATGAACGGTCGATTAATGGGAAATTCATATACGTACATGTGATTTTCACACCTCCTTATGGGTGGTTTTGGGTATTTGCCAGCAGTTATGCCACAGTTATGGGATCAGTTATGTGCCGCAGAGTCCAGTTACGTCTTGCTGTTATAGGATGTAGTTCGGGATCTTAGTTGTGGACTTAGTTATGGAGAATTATAAATTATGTTAAAACTGTGGACATTGTACAATAAAATTCAAAAAAAGTAAAGAAAAATGTTATAAGTATACATAACGATAGAAAGAGTGTCAAAAGGATAGAAGATAAGTGTATCAAAAAGAAAGAAGTAACTTTTTGACACTTTTTACAGGATAGTGATATTTACGAATACGGAAACCCGGGGTATATTAGAACATGTCTAAGTGATACACAGCTGCCAGAAAATGATTTGAAGATACGTTCTGCCAGCACAGAAATAAGAAAGATATTTAGGAGCATAAAATGAATACAGAAAAGAAATGTGTCAAATTAGCAATTTGTGAATTTGCTTATGATCAGATTGAATTAACAGACAGGGAGTGGAGAAATGCTTTCCGGCTGGAGGTGAAATATCTTGCGTCCCTGGATGTAGACCGTCTTCTGGCGGGATTTTTGGAAACGGCAGGTTACCAGGCAAAAGCCGGGAGATATCCTGGATGGGAAGTGACGGAGATTCAGGGTCATACTTTGGGGCATTTTCTCACAGCGGCTGCCCAGATCTATGCATCCGAAAAGTCCTCCCTTTGGTTGGAGAAGATGAATTACATCATGGAGGAACTGCACAGGTGCCAGAGTGAAGATGGCTATTTATTTGCATCCAACAGGGAAATCTTTGACCGGGTGGAAAATGGAAAACCAGCCTGGGTACCATGGTATACCATGCACAAGATTCTCAGTGGGATCATCAAGGTATATGAAGTTACCAATCTTCAGACAGCATATCAGGTCATGAAAAAGCTCGGCACTTGGATTGTAAAGCGTACAAAAGGGTGGTCGCAGGAAACCAGAGACCGTGTCTTATCGGTGGAGTACGGGGGGATGAATGACTGTCTGTATGATTTGTTCCTGATTACCGGGGAAAAACAGTTTATGCATGGGGCACACCAATTCGATGAACAGACTCTATTTGAGGCGCTGCATGATGGCAGGGATGTATTGAATGGACTCCATGCCAATACTACCATACCTAAGATACTGGGAGCATTAAAACGATATATGGTTTTGGGAAAAACGGAATCATTCTACCTGGAAACGGCACAGAACTTTTGGGAGATCGTAGTGAAACACCATACCTATGCCACCGGAGGAAACAGTGAATGGGAACATTTCGGAGAGCCGGATGTACTGGACGCCGAACGAACAGCTTGTAACTGTGAAACCTGTAATACATATAACATGCTAAAGCTGTCACTGTGGTTATTTCAGCTTACCGGTGATAAAAAATACATAGATTATTACGATCATACAAAAATAAATGCAATTTTATCTTCTCAAAATCCGGAAACCGGAATGACAATGTACTTCCAACCAATGGAAACCGGCTATTTTAAAGTCTATACAACCCCATACAACAGCTTCTGGTGCTGTACCGGAAGCGGGATGGAGAATTTTACAAAAGTGCAGGAGGGGATTTATTTTCACGATGACAAGGATCTGTACATCTGCCGGTATGTGGGTTCAAAGCTGGCATGGGAAAAGGAAAGGCTTGCTTTAAAAATGAATACAGTGGTTCAGGAAGATACACTGGAAGTGCAGATAAAATTTACCGAAGTACCCTTACGCAAATTTGGTCTGTATCTGAGAATCCCGGACTGGCTGGAAAAGGATGCCGGGCTGCTGCTGAACGGGACATCTTTTAAAGGTGAAATTCAAAACGGATATTTCTATATCTGCCGGGAATGGATGCAGAATGATGTGCTGGAATTGCATATGAAAATGACACTGTGCATCCATGGGTTAGCGGATAATGAAAATGCAGCGGCTTTTAGTTATGGACCGTATCTGCTTAGTGCAGGGCTTGGGAATGTTATGATGGATATGACGGTAACCGGAGTTGACGTATTAGTTCCAAAGAAGGAAATTGTGGTGAAAGATTATCTGATTTTGCAGGATATAGAAATTGCAGACTGGAAAAGACAGATTGACCAGTATTTAATTAAAGAAAAAGGGAAGCTTGCTTTTCATTTGGATAATCAGGGGGAAGAATTGATTTTTACACCCCACTATGCCAGATACCGGGAACGGTATGGAATTTATTTCAGACTGTATAAAAAGCAGTCCGGCGAATTGCTGAATTTGTTGGAAAGAGAGAAAAGATCGAAGCAATTAAAAAATATTATGACGGATGTGATCCCCATAGGAAATGACCAATATGAACTGGCGCATGGCATTCAAGGGGAAAAGACAGATACACAGCGTCTGGCGGGACATCCTTTCCGATTCTGCAGGGAAGACGGATGGTTTTCTTACCGTATGACTATGGAAAAAGCAGGGCAGGAACTTTGTATGACTCTGTGCAGCAGGGATGCGGGGAATGCTTATCGGATAACCTTGGATGGCAGAACACTGGTTAAGGATAGGGTGGTGCAGAAGCAAGAGGAATTCTATCATATTTCTTATAAATTGCCGGTAAGTTGCGAATTAAATGAAGAAAAAGTCATAGAGGTTAAATTTCTAAATGATTCAGGAGAAGGAACATTCCGCATTTTTGATGAACTTTATCTGAAGAAATGCGAGTAAAAAAATAAATGGAGGTTGTGGATATGAAAAAACGAACAACAGCAATTCTACTGGCATCTGCTATGGCGGTAACTTCTCTGGCAGGATGTGCAGGAAGTACTACCGCAGGCGGAGACAGTAAAGAAACAGGGCAAAGTACGCAGGCGGCAGCAGGAAAAGAGAGCAGTGGGGACACCGGAAATACCGGCAGCGGGGAAAAGACGAAGTTAAAAGCAGTCTTTGTGTCCCATGCGTTGACGAAAAGTGTGGAGGATATGAAGTGGCTGCAGGAATTAGAAGACCAGTGCAATGTGGAGATTGAATGGGAACAGATCTATCAGGACTGGGAAACGGTGAAATCTACCAGATTTGCATCCGGGGATATTCCCGACATCCTGTTTAACGCTACAACAGATTCCGATTATACCAAATACAGCGGATTGTTTCAGGACATGTCAGAGCTGATTGATTCAGACGCACCAAATATAAAGGAAATGTTCAACGATGAGCCGGATACGAAGATTCTGGCGCAGACACCGGAAGGACAGATCTATGGAATTCCCAAGTGCCAGAGTAAGTGGCCGGATACCAATACAGTTCTCTTTATTAATAAACAATGGCTTGATAATCTGGGGCTGAAAGAGCCGAAAACCTTCACCGAACTGGATACTGTCCTGAAAGCGTTTAAAGAACAGGATGCCAACGGAAACGGAGATCCGGGTGATGAAATACCATTGGATTTCAACGCTTATGGCGGAAATAATGCCTGGTTTAACAGTGCATATTCCCTGCTAAAGTTATTGCCTTCCATGGGGATACAGATGACGGACATTGTAACGGACGGCTACTTTGCGGAAGATGCGAAAGTAAAATGCTTTGCGGTGGATGAACGCTATAAACTATTCATGAAATATTTAAACAGGCTTTACACCCAGGGGCTGATTAACAGTAATGCAATTACAAATGATTACTCGGCTTTTCAATCTCTTTCCAGAGGAAATGAAAAGGGAGAGGCAGTGGTAGGCTGTGTCTTTGGATGGGAAGAGACTGATAAATTCGGACCGGATTTATACAGCCAGTATACGGCACTTGCACCGCTTGAATACGATGTGGACTGTGCACCCGGCACCTATGACACACGCTGGAGTTACGATTTTGACCAGCTGAATATGCAGGCGAACCGTGTTGCAATGAGTGCAAAGTGTGAAAATAAAAATGCAGCTATGAAATTTATTGATGGTTTCTATGATAAAACAAAAAGCGTAGAGACATTATTTGGCGGAATCAGTGACGGTTGTCTAGAGAAGACAGACGATCATAATTTTAAAGTACTTCCCCCAATGGATTCGTCTACTGATCCGGGGACATGGAAGTGGACAAATACCTTTGCCGATTTCGGACCCCTCTATATTCGAAAGGACTGCAATATTGAGATGTCTGAGGATATGAACAATGCGTTAAAAGAAAGAGAGGTCTATAAGGATGCACTTGCAAAGGTAACAGATCAGGATTATTACCCCCAGTTATTTATGAAATACTCAGAAGAGGAACAGAATACCATGGCACTCACCCAGGCAAATATTAATAATATAATTGATAATTATTGGTCTTTGTGGATGACGGGAGAATCAGATATCGATGCAGACTGGGATAGTTATGTTAAAAATGTGGAAGCAGCAGGGCTTAAAGAGGTACTAAATATACGCCAGAAAGCTTTCGACAACTATCTGGCAAAATAAAAAAACGCGGGGTGTGATCTGACTTGCATCCCGCAGTTTCACCCTGAATCCAGATGCAGTGAGAGGAGCAATATTTATGGTAAATATAAAAAAATATTTCAGACGCAATTGGCAGTTATGGGTCATGCTGTTTCCCGCCATGTTATACATATTGATATTTTGCTATGTGCCCATGTACGGAATCCAGCTGGCTTTTCGGGAATATGATTTTGCGAAAGGGCTTACAGGAGGGGCATTTGCAGGTTTTAAATATTTCAAACAGTATTTTGAAAGTCCTATGTTCTTCACGACTTTGAAAAATACATTTGTGATCTCTTTTGCCAGTATCCTTGTAGGTTTCCCCATCCCAATCATTCTGGCGATGGTGGTAAATCAGATCCGCAACAAGAAGTGGAAGAGAACTGTACAGACCACAGTTTATATTCCTTATTTTATCTCGGTGGTAGTACTTGTTTCCATGCTGCGTATAATGCTGGCAGACGATACCGGCGTCATCAGCAATTTTCTCAAAGCAATTCATCTTGTTGGCAAGGATGTAAATCTCCTGGGCTCCGAGTCTACATTTATGCCGGTATATGTGCTGTCAGGAGTTTGGCAGACAATGGGGTGGAACAGCATTATTTTTATAGCGGCATTGTCTTCTGTGGATACCCAGTTATACGATGCCTGCAGAATCGATGGCGCAAACAGATGGCAGACCATGATTCATATTGACCTGCCGGCGATCATGCCCACGATTATCATTATGCTGATTATGAATATGGGAAACATCCTGAATGTAGGCTTTGATAAAGTGTTCCTTATGCAGAACAGTCTGAATCTGGGCGCATCCCAGGTAATTTCCACCTATGTGTATACAGTAGGAATCAAGTCATCCCAGTTTAGCTTTGGTGCTGCAGTGGGGTTATTCAATACACTGATTAATTTTGTTTTCCTGATGGCTACTAATGCAATTGCAAAACGCAGTACAGGAACCGGTCTGATGTAAGGAGGAGATTAAATGGTAAGAAGTAAAATAAAATACAAAAGTCCGGCTGACAGAATCTTTGGGGCAGCAATAGTTCTCTTAAGTATTCTGGTCTTTGCAATTGTCGCCTACCCACTTTGGTTTGTCCTGATTGCATCTGTAAGCAATTCCAATCTGGTGAATCTGGGGAAGGTAACTATTTTCCCCAAAGACATTCGTTTTTATGGATACCAGCAGGTATTTCAGGATGCAAGGATCTGGAGAGGGTATCTGAATACGATCATTTATGTAGTTCTGGGCACACTGCTGAATATGGCGGTTACTATGCCGGCAGCTTATGCGCTGTCCAGGCCGGATTTTAAGGGACGTGGTAAAATAATGTTCTATTTTGTCTTTACGATGTTCTTCAGCGGAGGACTGGTTCCGCTGTATATGACAATCAGCTCACTGGGATTAATCAGCACCAGAACGATTTTGATTACGATAGTGGCAGTGAATACTTATAACCTGATCATTGCCAGGACCTTCATAGAGTCCTCAATTCCCAATGACCTTTACGAGGCAGCCGTGATCGATGGCTGTTCCCACTTTAAATATTTCTTTAAAGTAGTCATGCCGCTATCCAAGGCAGTGGCAGCTGTATTGGTTCTCTACTATGCAGTATTTCACTGGAACGATTTTTTCAATGCCCTGATGTTTAACAGCAACAATAAAATTGAACCTTTGCAGATTGTGCTGCGCCGCATCCTGCTATTAAATGAAGCATTTGCCAGCGGCAGTGGTGCTGTAGGAGGCGGTTATGCCCAAAGCTCGGCAGACCAGGTGAAGTATGCGGTGATTATTGTATCTACACTGCCGATTTTATGTGTGTATCCATTTATTCAGAAATATTTTGAAAAAGGGGTTATGATTGGAGCAGTGAAAGGTTAGGTGCAGATAAAAAAGAGGAATTAGTGACGCGGCTTTGTTAGAAGCGCTAAATGGATGCTGGAGAACAGGGGGGATGCGGATTAAAAGGAAAGAAGTTCTAATCTGCGTTTGGTGCATTACTGGGAGTTAATGAAAGATGTTAGCTGGTGAAGAAAAGTTTACCAGGCGGTAAAAATTGAAATAGATTAAATGTGTTGTGTTTTCAAGGGAAAATGGGTGGGGGATATTTATTTTGGAAATTAGACACCGGCTGGGAAAAAATTAGAAAAGCCTTGATTTTATGGGGGAATTGGGATATAGTGGGAAGATAGAATGGTGGATATTGGATTAATAGTAATATGGGATGTATTGAAACGGAGATGGTGAACTTGTAATAGGGACGGGGGTTCCGTGATTAATAGTAATATGGGATGTATTGAAACAAAAGAGGAAGAACCAGAAAGTATACCATTGGTAGATTAATAGTAATATAGGATGTATTGAAACTGTTCCTGTGGATCGCCAAGTACATTGTATTTGGGATTAATAGTAATATAGGATATATTGAAACTCCCAACGTACTCCAGTTGCAACCAGCCTTTCTGGATTAACAGTAGTATGATATGAACTGATAAATTTTAGGCACCTAAAATTCAAGAGTCAAGTCATAGATTAATAGCAATATAGGATATATTTCCATTTAAACAATCAAATAACATCGCGATTACTTCATCAACCATCCTAAATCTCAAACAAAAAGAAAAAATCAATTGACGTCCCCACAATTTTATGGTATAAATAACAAGTCGGTAATTTTACAGAGGGGATTGGTCAAGTGGTATGACAGAAGTCTCCAAAACTTTTAGTGGGAGTTCGATTCTCTCATCCCCTGCTATTACAGAACGAAATAATCAACCCGAAGGTTGGTTATTTTTTTGTCTAAAAACGAAGATGTAAAGATCATGGGAATGTGTGGAAATGTAATCTTTGTCAACATTTATCGAAAAGCACTACAAAATCTAATATATTTCTGTAATATTAAATCTGGAATATCCAGAAGGGATATTGTATAATAATCAAACTGGTGTTTTGCCAGGGAAACAAAAGGAATTAAAGAAGGGGGACTCATTTTTTCATGGAAAGAGATATGACGGTTGGAAGGCCGGCGAAACTTATTTTGTCGTTTGCATTACCGGTATTTATCGGAAATGTTTTTCAACAGTTTTATAGTATGATTGACTCGGTTATTGTTGGACGGTTTGTTGGAGTTGATGCTCTGGCAGCAGTTGGGGCTACCGGGACAATTATTTTTTTGATCTTGGGATTTTTGATGGGAATGACAACGGGATTTACGGTTTTAACCGCTCAGCGTTTTGGGTATGGTGACATGGAAGGCATGCGTAAGACTGTTGGCTCCGCGATCATTTTATCTGTAATTGTTACAATTGTAATTACGTTTGTCAGCGTTATATGGCTGAAACCGTTGCTGCATTTAATGAATACGCCGGAAAATATTTTTCAGGATACATATACGTATATGATGATTACAGCATGCGGATTTTTTACTCAGGTTATGTATAATCTTTTTGCCAGTATTTTAAGGGCTCTGGGAAATAGCAAGGTTCCGCTTTATTTTCTGGTGGTATCAGCACTGTTAAATATTGTATTGGATCTGGTATTTATTATAGTATTCCATATGGGGGTTGCAGGAGCTGCTTACGCTACGGTTATCTCTCAGGGAGTGTCCGGTGTATTGTGCTTTCTTTATATTGTATTTAAAATTCCAATGCTAAAGTTAAAGAGAGAGCATTTTAAGCTGGATTTTTATTGTGTAAAGAATCAGCTGGGCATTGGGTTGCCTATGGCACTTCAATTCTCTATTACAGCAATTGGTACGATTATGATTCAAAGTGCTCTCAATACGCTGGGTTCCAGGGTAATTGCATCTTATTCTGCGGCTTCGAAAATTGAAATATTCCTGACACAGGCTTTTAGTGCTCTGGGAGTCACCATGGCAACTTATTGTGCACAGAATAAAGGAGCAAATAAGATATCACGTATCCGGCAGGGAATTCGGTTGAGTGTAATCTACACGATTATCTACGGAGTTTTAGCAGGCGGAGGCATTATTCTCTTTGGAAGGCATTTGGTTAATTTCTTCATTGTTGGGCAGCCACAGGATATCATGGGATATACGCAGACGTATTTTGTAATTTGCGGAACCTTTTATCCGATATTGGGAATTATATTTACCTTCCGAAATGGACTGCAGGGAATGGGGTATGGCTTAATGCCTATGGTTGGAGGTGTGGCAGAGTTAGCAGCGAGAGCGGTGGTGGCAGTGATTGCTTCCGGTATTGGTTCTTATGCAGGAATCTGTACAGCGAATCCCATTGCATGGGTTGCAGCTAATATTCCTCTGATTATCGCCTATTTTGTGATTTTGAAACGGGAAGAACAGCGGGTTAGATAGTATTAGATAAAGAATAGCGATTCTTTGTAAAATGTTGAACGAGGTAAGAATGTATCTCAAAAACAGCATTTACAACGGATCGTTATTTTTTTTGGGTATTTCAGAGTAATTTCAGTTTGTAAGTGTATGATAGAGTCGTAAAATGAAAATCGCATACATACAAACAAAAGGGAATGAAATGAAGAATCGTAAAAATAAACAGCGAAAGTATTGGAAATGGATTCAGACCATAGCAGTAGTAACTGCAATTGTCATGGTTGCCGTTGGTACCGGGTTTCAGCATTTTGTAGATGAATCAGAAAGCAAAAACATTGCAAATAACAGAAATACACTGCAGGCAGCAGGAATAACCATTTTGGAACCGGAAGATACCACCAGCGCTGATATCTCACTGCTGACTTTGGCGGAAGATAAGAGTAGTCAGGCTGCGGAAGATACCTCCTGGGAGGCATTGGAACAAAAGCTTCAATCCAGTCTGAATAGATACGATGGCGACTGGAGTCTCTATATCAAAGATTTAGCGAAAGACAGGAGCATCAGCCTGAATAGTCATGAGATGCAGGCGGCAAGTCTGATTAAACTTTATATTATGGGAGCTGTGTATCAACAGGCAGAAAAGGGGAATTTGACTCTCTATGAGAATCAGATATCAGAGGATCTGGATCAAATGATAACCATCAGTGACAATGAAAGCGCCAATGAACTGGTACGTGCACTGGAGCCGGAAAGTGAATTTTCAGATTGCCTGGAGAAGGTGAATAGTTATATTGCAGCAGCAGGATTTTTGGATACAAAACAGATTAATGGAATCGGAGATGTCTCTCTGTGGAGCGGGGATGGTGTAAATACCACGTCTGTGAATGACTGTGGAGAATTTTTAGAAAGTGTATACAGAAAAACGTTGGTTTCAGAAGATGCGTCAAATGAAATGCTTGAACTGTTACTGCAGCAGGAAGTGGATTATAAAATCCCGGAGAGCCTGCCATCTAATATTAAGGTTGCAAATAAAACAGGGGAAACGGATGATTGTGAGAATGATTGTGCCATCGTGTACTCAGATGGCGGAGACTATATCATATGTATGATGTCAGAGGGGTGGAATTCTGATGAAGAGGCAGTTACCCGTATACAGGATATAAGTCAGATGGTATACCAGTATTTTAATCCTTGATATGATACGCAGGTATTTTAAGTAGTGAAGCTTAGAGATAGTTCATAGAATATGGATTACCAGGGACAGAGAAAACGGGAGTAGATAGCATTCGAAATATTTGGAAAAAACATGAAAGTTATTAAAGACTTGGGGTGGTCTGATTAAAGCAAATTTAATCAGACCACCCCTTTATCTATACAACATTTCAATCTGCATTTGGTCTTCTAAATAGTATCTTGCATTCGTTGAAAATATAGCCTCTAGCTTATTATACATTACTGAACTGCTGGGGCGTATTCCATTATTGAGATAGCGGTAGAGAATTTTTACGGCAAAATAACCCTGATGATATGGTTCATGGCAAATAGTTGCGGTAATAGAACCTTTTTTTAAACCATTATAGATATCATCATTTAAATCATATCCGACCACTCTTTTTTTTGATTCCAAACCTAAATCCAATATTGCCTGTGACGTCTGCTCCATACCTGCAAAGCTTACAAAAATTCCCGAAATTTCAGGATGTTCCTTTATGAGGTTGTAGACACCTTCATACACACCTTCACCCATGCGGGAAAAACGGCAGATATGTGTAATGGAGATTTCTTTGTAATTAGAGAGCTCTCTTCGGAATCCTGTAATTCTCTGATCAACGGAGATAACAGGATCTTTTAAAGCAAGGATTGCTACTTCTCCATGATAATCCATGGATTTTGTCATAATTTCCCCTGCAAGTATTCCAGCCTGGATATAGTCACATCCGATGTAACAGAGATGCTCCACGGAGGGAATTTCTACATTGATAATCACAATGGGAAAGCCTCTTGATGAAAGCCGGCTGATTTCTTCCACGAGCATCTGTGGAACATTAGGTGCAATAGCAATGCCATGATAGCCTTTGGCAGGTAAATCCTGCATTAATTTTAATTGCTCTTCCGGGTGCAGTATGTCTGTGACATAGTAGTCCACTTCCAGTCCGAAACTTCTCAGCTCGTTATAGGCACTGGTAATGCCGCGGGTTACCTGCTCCCAGAAAAACTTGGGATCAGAAAATATAATAACCGCTATGCGTATAGATTTTTTCATTACTAAGGATCTGGCTGTTTCATTTGGTGTATATCCGTATTTCTCTAAAGCTTCCTGAATCTTCTGGCGGGTTTCTTCTTTTACGTTGGGCTGATTGTTAATTACGCGGCTGACGGTGCCCCGAGAGATACCCAATAAATTGGCAATTTCAGATGTAGTCATAACTTATTCCCCCAAAATTCTTATATGAAATAAAAAAAATGTTACAATGTAATCATTATATTACGACAACTATGAGAGGATGTCAAGAAGATTTAGCAAAATTAATAAATAATTTTCTACAAATATGTTAAAAATGCACATGAAAAATGAATTGACAAGTATATAATTAAGCAATATAATGAACATAACAAATGTACACGTGTACAAAAAGTGTTACAAAAATATGGAAGAGGATTACTATTTTGTCAGTAGGGGGAAGCAAATGAGATATAAAGAAGATATAGAATTGGTGAAAAAGAGAATGGACGCATTTTGGTGTCAGGAAAAAATTGATCGGGCATGTATAGCCGTGGTTGCGCCTAAGGTGAAAGGGATAAATATATCTCCCTTTCGAAATGACCTGGATTTTACAAATAATTTAGATGGCTTAAAACGGTATTGGACGGATCCCGAAATAATCAGAGAAGTAAATTTGAATAAAATAAAGAACACATATTTTGGAGGAGAAGCAATGCCTTCTATATTTCAGAATTATGGAACATCGGGGCACTGTAATTATTATGGAGCGATTCCACAGTACCAGCAGGATACCATCTGGTTTGAACCGGTACTGAATAGCCTGGACTCAAATAAAATAGTATTTCAAGACGAAATATTAGAACGGCATTTAAAAATTGCAGAATATCTAAA
>NZ_JAWYAJ010000515.1:0-16012 GCF_034124845.1 Robinsoniella sp. | reverse complement strand
AAGCTCAGGATACCGCAAGTGCAGGGGTAGAAAATTCTGGTGAATCCCAGAGCAGTGCAGAAAAAGCGGACGAGCCGCAGAGCGGCAGGGAGAACTCTGCTGAATCTGAGAACGGCGGGGAAAAGTCAGGGACTTCCCATGCAGAAAAGCCTTTTGAAGGACAGACTATTACCTGGGTGTCCCAGGGTGTGGGTGACAACGCATGGGAGGGACAGACAAAACCGCTTATTGAAAAGTTCCAGGAAGAGACAGGGGCAACGGTTAAGACCGAGTGGTATTCTTTTAATGATTTATTTGAAGTCATAGAGGTAAAAGTAGGATCAGGTTCTTCTGATTATGATGTGATAAGCGTAGACGTACCAATGGTTGCCGGGTATGCAGACAGAGGTTATCTGGCACCTATGGATGAATATTTTACAGAGGAAGAAAAAGGTCAGTTTATAGACTCGGCTGTAACTGCGGGCAGCTGGGACGGAAAGTTTTATGCGCCAGCAATGAACACTTCTTCCCAGCTTCTCTGGTACAACAAGGCGCTGCTTCAACAGGCAGGAGTTGAAATGCCGGAATCGGATACGGAAAACCGGCTGACCTGGGAACAGGTAGAAAAAATGGCAAAAGACACCCTTGCGGCAGTTGATCCGGATGGTAATAATGGAATTGCAGGACTGATGTTCCAGCAGGTAAGCAGAACTTATCAGATGAATCCTCTGGCGAACAGCCTGGGCGGCAAAAATATCGGAGACGACGGCTATAAGGTGGATGGTGTCATTAATGATGAAAGCTGGGAAAAAGCATGTACCTGGTATCAGAATCTTTACAACGAAGGCGTATCACTCAGGGGTATTACAGCGGATGAAGTTACCGATACATTTACAGCAGGCAAAGTAGTATTTATGGTTGGGGGAACCTGGACCGAAGCAAACTGTGCGCAGAAGGATTTTAAAGATTATGGATACTGTCCGGTCCCTGCTTTCGAAGGGTATGAAGACCAGGTGGGAACTTCAACAGGAAGCTGGCATTTTGGAATTCCGGCAAATTCACAGAACAAGGATCTTGCTGCCTATTTTATCAAATGGCTCTCGATCGGAGAAGGAAATGATATGTGGCTTGACATCAACCATGACGTTCCGTCCGCAAAGGCAGCGGTAGATGCAATTCTGAATGATGAAAATGCAGACGGCATTATGAAAATAGCGGCATATGAAGCAGCAAATACTGCGGTTCCAAGGGCTCTTACCCCGGGATATACCGAGTATGATACCGTTATAACAAATACCTGGGAGGATATACGCAATGGTACCGAGGTGAAGACAGCTCTGGATAACGCAGTATCCCAAATCAATACAGCCATGGAAAAATACAAAAAATAGAAGGTTCAGAGGTGATAGCGTGTTTAATCTGACTAAAAAATACTGGTTTATTCCTTACCTTATGATACTGCCTGCATTTGTGCTTATACTTATATTTAAAATATCCCCGATTATAAGTACGCTGCTGGAGGGAATTATTATCGATTCAAAATTTACCATACATACGTACCTGGCACTGTTCAGGGATCCGGTATTCTGGAATGCTCTATGGGTGACTGTTAAAGTTAACATCGTGATGATTCCGCTTCAGGTGCTGCTGGCATTTCTCATAGCCATGCTCGCCAATTCTACCATAAAGGGTATTGGGATATTTCGTACCATTTTTTATCTTCCGGTAACTATTTCCCTGACGGTAGCCACTATTTTATGGAACATGATGTTTAATCCGAATAATGGTATTCTCAACAGCTTATTGAGTATATTAGGAATCCCGGCTCAGGGATTCCTGATCAGCAAAAGCCAGGCACTTTGGTGTATTGTGATTATAGCTACCTGGAAAGGCGTGGGATATTGGATGATGTTTATCCTGGCAGGGCTTAAGAATATTGATACATCCATCTATGAATCCGCCAGGATTGACGGCGCAGGATGGATGAAGACTACGACCAGGATCACGCTTCCTCTGATTAAGCGTGTATTACTATTTGTGTTTATCGCAAATACCACCGCAAATGTCCTGCTGTTTGTACCTATGCAGATGATTACAAACGGTGGTCCGGAGAACAGTACAAATGTACTGATGTTTGAGGCATATAAATCTGCATTCAAGTTTATCGACCGCCCCAGGTCATCGGCAATAGTAACGGTACTTCTGCTTATCATTGTACTGATCTGCTGTCTGCAGTCCTTTATTTTATCAGACCGGGACGATGATGCAAAGGGAGGCAGGAAGAATAGGAGGAAGACAGCATGAACAGAAGACAAAAAAAGATCATAAAAAATGCGGCAATCTACCTGGGACTCGCCTGTGTGGTACTGGTGACGCTGTTTCCGCTGCTGTGGGGGATATCCGCTTCTTTTCGAAATGATAATGAGCTTTATAAATATGCGCTGCCGTTTTCCATTCATACGCTGATTCCGGTTAACTTTACGGTAGAGGCTTACGTGAAGATTTTTACGGATTTTAACTTTCTGCAGCCTATTATAAATACGCTGCTTGTAACGGTGGTATCCATATTTTTAGGATGTATTGTGAACAGTATTGCAGCGTTTGCCTTTGCCGCATTTGACTTCCGGTTTAAGAAAGTCTTATTTGGAATCATCCTGCTTTCCTTTATGATACCGTTTGAGGCAATTGCGCTGCCCCTGTATTCCATAGCGGACAAACTGGGACTGGTAAACAGCAGGATGGGAATTATTCTGCCCGGCATTGCCAGCGGACTGGTCCTGTTTCTGTTTGTGCAATTCTTTAAGGAAATACCGGCAAGTCTGGTTGAGGCGGCAAGAGTGGATGGCGCAGCTCTGCCAGCCATCTTCTGCAAAATAATTATACCGCTTTCCGTACCGGTATTTATAACGGCAGGGCTGATGATATTTATGGATCAATGGAATTCCTACCTGTGGCCGCTGCTGATTGCCAGAACCAGAGAAATACGGACGATACAGATTTCATTATCTTCCTTTCAACAGGAACGTTCTACCCTGTGGTCGTGCCTGTATGCTGGCTCCATGATTTCGGCACTGATCCCATTATTTTTATTCCTTCCTTTCCAAAAGTATTTTGTTCAGGGAATAACCAGCAGTGGTGTAAAAGGATAAATTACAAGAAGTAAATGAAAGCCCCTGCTTCCGGGATGAAAGCAGGGACTTTTTTATTTCGTCTGAAAGGACCCAAGCTGGCTGAAGCTGTTCTTCATATCAAAGCTTAAGATATTATTTTGGGTGTCCTTGCCGTAAGACAGATAAAAGGTATCATTGATATATAAGCCCCGGACGTTATTGATGGCCAGGTTGTAATCTTCCGTGCCCTTGAAGGAATATACCAGTTTATTCTGGAACCCTTTCTCGGGATCGTATGAAAATACCATATAATTATCAATGTCGGTACGACAGTGGAAACCAAACAGATTTTTATCGGGATTGATCATAATTGCTTTGTAATTGACCAAACCCTGGGAATCATTGGCATCCTGGATCACATATTTGTGTATTTCTTTCACATTGGATGGATCTGAAAGATCAAACATCGAAAGTTTCATTCCCTTATAAGTTCCACTGTCCGGATCTACTTCGTATCCAATCCCCAGGAGTTTATCTTTTCCATAGAAATGCAGGTAGGAAGAGAATCCTGTTATTTTTAGTTCGCCCAGGAGTTTCGGGTTTCCCGGATCCGAGAGGTCTACGGAAAATAAGGGGTCCATCTGCCTGAAGGTGACGAAGTATCCGGTATCACCCATAAAACGTGCAGACTGTATTGTCTCTCCGGGAGCCAGATTCTCAAGTTTGCCGCAGGGGTTCAGGGATTCGTCAAAGATATACAGGTTATTTATGTTCCCGGTATTTTCGCTGTAGGAGGTTGTCACAATACGCAGATAGCCTTTGTGCTCATTCAGTGAAAAGGAGTTATTGAGCGAACCTTTCGCTTCCGCTGCGCTTATGGGTGTGATACTGCCATTTTCATATTTGAATTTCATAATTTGGGTTGTAGTTGTAGTACCGTTCCAGTCATTTGTACAGATATATATATTTTCTGTGCTTACATAATAGAGATAGGCAGCAGAGACGATAGCCTTTTTGGTCAGTATTTTATCCGGAGATTTTGTATCAATTGCGGTAACGATCAGATACGTTGAAGAATTTAAATATTCCGGAATGTAAATATCTGAGGATGGAAGATTCGTACCATTTATCTTGGGAATAATCGTGCTGTCCTCTCTGGTTTCTTTTATAACTGGCGTGTATTCGGAAAATAGATAGATGTAATCGCCTGTTTTCCGGCTGGTCTGATAATATCCGTCCTGGGTGGTGGTTCCGGTGAGTTTTGGAGCACTCCGGTCCGATATATCATAAGTATATAACTTAGTAATCAGGTTTCTGTTAATGGAATAGATGTCTTTTTTAGCATCTGCGGAATTGATCCAGGCTATGTCCTCTTCTATGATACTTCCGTCAGAAGCGGTGGATCCGCTTTGCATGGTGGTTGCAGAGGATGTCGTTATCACATTTAAAGTATCTTTGCTGATATAAAATTCTTCAATGGTTTCTGCGAAATCTTTAAAATCAACAGAAGCGGATTCCTCCAGTTTGCTGCCGTCTGCCCTGATAATATGAAGTTTATTATCGTTACCTAAAATATACAGGTACTTTCCGTCTGTTTTTACCACATCTCCTTCATCTACTCCGGTTTCCTGAATATTTGTAGAAGAATAGTCACTGCTGTCTGCAGTACCGGTATCCATTGCCATGGACTCTTCATTGCCTCCGGCAAGTCCGTCAGCCATTTCTTTGGCACTCTCCATATAGCCTCCGGTGCCTGCACTTGCGCTGGCTTTTGCTTCACTTGTTACGCCATTCGGCTGTTCCCCAAAATGTTCAGCCAAGGTATTGTAGAGGACATCGTAATTTCTGACAGGAACTACTTTTCCGTCCGGTGAGGAATTGGGTGCTGTGATGACCGCATCATTGCCGGTGTCATCAGAGGGAGCAGGGCTGTTTTCCGGTTCACCAGCAGCTTCTGTTAAACTTTTATTCATGCTTTTTGCACCAGCCTCATCTTTGGAAGCGGCCATTTCATTTTGAGGCTGGCTTGGGATGCGGTTTACGGTCCATGCACAAACCAGGGCAATCAGTAAGACAGCCGCCGCAGCGCCGATCCGGTAAATCGGGAACTTCTTCTTCTTTCCGGTGTCCAGTGGAGGAGTCACATGTTCCAGCCGGTCTTGGATCTGATCCGGATTCAGCGATGTTGGCGGCTGCACCGAATCTGCTGATTTCTTAATTCTATTTAAAAGGTCTTTTTCATCCATAATAAGACACTCCTTTCATTTGGGATTATTGGGTAAGCATGTTTTCCATTTTCTTCAGTGCCCGGCTTTGTTTGGAACGCACCGTGTTCGGACTTAGCAAAAGTGTATTACCAATCTCCCGGCTGCTGTAACCGCCAAATAAATTCAGGGCAAGAATGAGACGTTCTTCGTCGTTCAGGGCTGCAAATGCTCTGCGCACATCCATATCCTCGCAAACATCCCGTTCACTGCCGGCAAAATCTTCGGTCAATTCCGCTGTTTTCTGTATGTACTGTTTCAAACGCTTTTTGCATTTATTTGCAAGGATACGGAAAAGCCATGCTTTGAATGCGCCGGCATCCCGCAGGGAGCCTATTTCCAAATATGCATCCATAATGGTATCACTGACCACATCCTCTGCGTCATGGCCATTCTTCAATGTGTACAGAGCAAACCGGTATAAATCCTGATATACTATTTCATATAACTGCGCAAAGGCATCTGCTTGGCCAAGCTTCGCTTTAGATGCCAGTTCGGCATAATCTGCCATAACCTCACCCCTTTTCCACAGAACCGCGGCTGCGGGTTCTGTTGTTCTACATGTAGTTCATAGATATAGTGTAATATAAAAGGGGAATTGTTGCATTAAAAATAAATTTAGTATGAATTCCCAGTATGGCGAAAAACCAGGTAATGGAGCGCGCAATATGATCCGGATAAGATCACCCTTGACTTTATTTCCGATATAATTTAGGATGAAAGAAAAAGTGTTGAAATTATTTTTTTGGTACATAATTTATATAGAAGAGAGGGTTATAAAATGTTTGAAATACGAATGATAGCAGGACCGGTGATCGGGGCGGTGATTGGGTATTGTACAAATTATATTGCAGTTAAGATGATGTTTCGTCCGCTGCATCCGGTTAAAATAGGAAAGTTTACTCTTCCATTTACACCGGGTATTATTCCAAAAGGAAAGGAACGCCTGGCGAAGGCCATAGGGGCAGCAGTTGGAAAGCAGCTGCTGACTAAGGAGACAATGGAAGGTGTACTGCTTTCTGACAAAATGAAATCAAAAGTGGGAGATGCCCTGGAGGGTATCATTGAGGTACAAAGTGAAAATGAAATGCAGCTGGGGCAGATTTCAGATGAAATTGGCAGCAGTGTGGCAGGAGAGGTAATCAAAGGAATACTGGAATCGGTACAGGGCAGTTTTCTGGCTATGATGGTAAATGAAAAGATGCTGGAGAATTTCCGGGAGCCGATTGCCAAAAAGGTAAATGAGGTTACGATTGGCAGAATGGTAACCATGGTAAAGGACTCTGATGTCCCGGTCAGAGCCTATGCGGTAGAAGCATATGAAAACCTGGTGGAAGAAAAACTGGGAGATATGATGGAGAATATTAATATTTCCGGGATTGTACAGGAGAAAATCAATGAGATGGACGTACTGGAAGTAGAAGAACTGCTAATGTCCATAATGAAAAAAGAATTGAATGCAAATGTAAATCTTGGAGCGCTGATTGGATTTATTTTAGGGTTGATCAACTTATTGTTTTAAAACAACAATAGAATAGTTATAACCATGCAGGAAAGCAATTTTTACAGAAATTCGGAAGAAGGGAGCAGGCAAAGATGAATATTAAGGATAATACGATCAGTTATTTGAAAGAGTATGGTCATCTGACTTTTCAGGAAAAAGAATTTAACCTGGTAGACAGTTTAATATTGTGCCAGCTATCCTATTTTAAACTGGATACGATTGTGGGAGGCTTAGAAGAGGGAAAGCGCCCTGTTTTCATCAAAAGCCTGCGCCGGCATCCTCAGTATGAACATCTGTATGGAGATACCAGATTTGAAGAGCAGTACCGGGCTTTTTATGTAGCGCTGTACAACAGTCCCAGGTTCCGGGATATTTCTATGAACTATTTTATGGATATTCTGGATGAAGATATGGAAATGCAGTTTTCGGCGGTTACATTCTTCATGGGAGACTGGATTTACATTGCGTACCGGGGGACAGATGAGTCCATCGTGGGATGGAAGGAAGATTTTAATATGGCATTTATGAGTCCCATTCCCACTCAGGTGGCGGCGCTGCGTTATCTGGAAAAGGCGGGGGATTTGTGGGAAGGAAGAATTGTCCTGGGAGGCCATTCCAAGGGGGGGAATGTGGCAATGTATGCAGGAATGGAGTGCCGGGAGGATATTCAGAAACGGATTTTTAAAATAGACTGCTTTGACGGTCCTGGTTTTCGGGATGATGTATATAAAAAAGAGGGGTATTTGGCTGTTGCGGACCGGATTCAGAAAATTGTACCGGAGAAATCCTTTGTGGGAATGATGTTTCAGAATAAAATTGACTACAAAGTCGTAAAGAGCTCCGGAACCGGAGCACTGCAGCATGATCCATTTACCTGGGTGATCAAAGATGGAGATTTTGATTATGCGGAAGAGATCTATAAGACATCCCTTTACAAAGACGAAGCTTTTAATAAATGGATCTGTGATATTCCAGCCAATCAGAGACAGGTATTTGTAAATTCTTTGTTTGAGATCATTAAAGGTGCAGAGGCGTCTACTTTGATTGAGCTTACAGAAGAATGGTATAAAAGTACCCTGGCGATGCTGAGTACCTTTAAGCATCTGGACAAAGATACGAAACGTTCCATACGTAAGATTATTTTTCTGTTATTTAAGAATGGAAGAATCAGTAAAAAATAAGAATTTTATAAGGACGCAGGCTCATAAATTATGTTATACTATCAACGTTCGTCGTCCGGCTGGCAGATTTATGACATGGAAGCTTTGAAACACGCTTTTTAACCTGTTTGAACTTTCCCTGGCGGACAGATGGATAGAACTCAATATAAGCTCTGAAAGCAAAGGAGAGGATTATGGATATAGTAGAAATTTTAAAAGCGGTGTTGTTTGGTATTGTGGAAGGAATCACGGAGTGGCTTCCAATCAGCAGTACCGGACATATGATCATTCTGGATGAACTTGTGAAACTGAATGTTTCCAAAGAGTTTTTGTCAATGTTCCTGGTGGTAATTCAGTTAGGCGCCATTCTGGCGGTAGTCGTACTATTCTGGAATAAAATCTGGCCCTTCTCAACAAAGGAACAATATTTTATTAAAAAAGATACCTTTGTAATGTGGTTTAAGATTTTAGTTGCATGTGTGCCGGCGGCAGTCGTAGGTCTTCTGTTTGAAGAGCAGTTTGATGAATGGTTTTACAATTATCAGACAGTAGCCATTGCATTGATCGTCTTTGGTATCTTGTTTATCGTAATTGAAAACAGGAACAAACACATAAGCCCTAAGATTAATTCTCTTGCAGAGATTACTTATACAACTGCGGTCTGGATTGGCATCTTTCAGCTGATCGCAGCAATTTTTCCCGGCACATCCCGTTCCGGAGCGACGATTCTGGGAGGGATCCTGGTTGGATTATCCAGAACCGTAGCGGCAGAATTTACATTCTTCCTGGCAATACCGGTTATGGCTGGAGCCAGTCTTTTGAAAATTGTAAAATTCGGATTTAATTTTACAGGAGCGGAACTTGCTATATTATTAATAGGTATGGTGGTTGCATTTGTTTCTTCCATTATCGTGATTAAGTTCCTGCTCAGCTATATCAAGAAAAATGACTTTAAAGTATTCGGCTGGTACCGGATCGTACTTGGTATCATCGTATTATTATTTTTTATGCTGAGATAATTTGTGTTTCGGCATCCGGGGGGTAAGGCACTAGAGTATGTTTGGAGGTACACTATGAAGATTACACTGCCTGAACAGGTGAAAAC
Source organism: Robinsoniella sp. (assembly GCF_034124845.1). Classification (NCBI taxonomy): domain Bacteria; kingdom Bacillati; phylum Bacillota; class Clostridia; order Lachnospirales; family Lachnospiraceae; genus Robinsoniella; species Robinsoniella sp. The sequence continues at coordinate 6,890 of NZ_JAWYAJ010000515.1, read as the reverse complement.
AATTATAGAAAAATTAGAAGAAAATGGATATGAGGGGTTTGCTGTAGGGGGGTGCGTCAGAGACGCTCTCCTTTTTCGTAATCCGGATGACTGGGATATCACTACTTCTGCGAAACCGGAGCAGGTTAAAGAGCTCTTTAAGAGAACGGTGGATACGGGAATCCAGCACGGAACCGTGACGGTCTTATTGGACCGGGAAGGGTTTGAAGTAACCACATATCGGATAGATGGCGAGTATGAGGACAGCAGGCATCCCAGGGAAGTCTGCTTTACTTCCAATCTGACAGAAGATTTAAAGCGCCGTGATTTTACCATTAATGCTATGGCTTATAGTGAAAAACGGGGTCTGGTAGACGAATTTGACGGTGTATTGGATCTAAAGCACGGGATTATCCGCTGTGTAGGAAATCCTGAGGAAAGATTCAGTGAAGACGCACTTCGGATACTGCGTGCAGTGCGTTTTGCGGCGCAGCTGGGATTTCAGATTGAAGAGAAGACGTTTTCTGCGATACGCAGGCTTGCACCTCATCTGAGCCATATCAGCGCAGAGCGGATTCAGACGGAGTTGTTAAAGCTCATCGTGTCCCCTCACCCGGAGACTCTGCGCCTTGCCTGGGAGGCTGGGATTACCGCGGTGATCCTTCCGGAATTTGACCGCATGATGGAAACCCCTCAGAATAATCCCCATCATATTTTAAACGTGGGAGAACATACCCTGAAGGCTTTGCAGGAGGTGCGGGCAGATAAGGTTCTGCGTCTTAGCGTATTGTGCCATGATTTTGGTAAAGCGGCAACCAGAACTACGGATGAGTCCGGAACCGATCATTTTTACGTACATGCAGAAGTAAGCAGTCAGATGGCGAAAGATTTTCTGAAACGTCTGAAATTGGATAATGAAACCTTATACCAGGTGGAAAAACTGGTAAAATACCACGATTACCACCCCGGTACAAATGCGAGAAGTGTCAGAAAAGCGATATATAAAATTGGGGAAGATCTATTCCCGAAGCTGTTAGAGGTACAAAGGGCGGATGTCCTGGCGCAGAGCGCTTATCAGCAGGCAGAGAAACTGAGTGACCTTAAGAGAATTGAGGAACTTTATCATAGGATTCTGGAAGAAAAACAGTGCCTGTCCTTAAAGGATCTGGAGGTTACCGGAAGAGATCTGATTCAGGCGGGAATGAAGCCGGGGAAAGAGCTTGGGACATGCCTGCAGCAACTACTGGAGGTTGTTCTGGATGACCCTGAGAAAAATAATAAAGAAGAACTGTTAAAAATCGCTCTGGATCGGGCTTTAAAAAGCAGTTAGAAAGTTTCAAACATGCTCTGCGTATTTTTCAGATTCACTCCTTCATATTTTAGAATACCCCCGCATAAGATAGAGGGAGTAAGGGATTGGGGGGATTGGAGTGAACGACAGAGGTTTAAAAGTATTAGAACAGTATGACTTAAAGGTGGCCGCTACCAGGAGAGGCCGTGGCTCCTATATCTGTGAGACAGATAAGGGAAAGAAGCTCTTAACGGAGTTTTCCGGTTCGGCAAAAAGACTTGCCTTCCAGAATAAGGTCCTGGCTTTGCTGAAGGAGAACGGTGTTTCAAATGTAGACTACATATTGGAAAATATGGAGGGAAACCTGGTTTCTTATGACAGAGATGAGAATGGGTATGTCGTTAAGGATTGGTTTGAAGGAAAAGAATGCGACACAAAAAATGAAGAAGATATTACAATTGCCATTAAGAATCTGGCAATGATTCATAAGGTAATGCGCATGGAGGGAACGGATGAGGACATGGTATACCAGGGCGGTGACCTGGCAGCGGAACTGGAACGCCATAATCAGGAATTAAAAAAGGTACGTGCCTTTATGCGCAGCAGAAGAGGTAAAAATGCTTTTGAATCCAAGTTTTTGGAAAGCTTTCCTGTATTTTTTGAACAGGCTGAGGATTCTGTCCGGCGCATTAAGGAATCTTCTTATGAGAAACTGCGTCAGGAGTCTCTCAAAAAAGGTCAGTTAATACATGGCAGCTACAATCAGCATCAGATATTAATTGGACGTGATGGTGTGGCAACTACGAATTTTGATAAGTGCCGCTACGATATCCCCATATCAGATCTGTATCAATTCCTGCGGAAAATCCTTGAAAAACAGGATTGGAATATTGCCCTGGGAATGAAAATGCTGGGGGAATACGGAAGTGTCAGGCGGATTTCAGATATGGAAATGGAGCATCTGATGCTCCGGCTGTATTATCCCGAGAAGTTCTGGAAACTTGCAAACCAGTACTACAACATGAATAAAGCATGGATCCCGCAGAAAAATGTCGAAAAGCTGGATATCCTGATGAATCAGCAGGATCAGCGAAATTGTTTCTTAAAAATACTTGAATAATTATTCCTTTTTTCCTGTTTCTATTATATAATGTACCCAGAGACAATTTTCAACCGTTAACGTGGAAAAGCGTCTGTATATTATAAACTTAGGCAGGAGGTAGTACAATGGATTATAAGAGTATTTACGAAGGATGGCTGAGCAATCCATACTTTGATGAAGCCACGAAAGAGGAATTAAAAGGGATTGCAAATGATGAAAATGAAATAAAAGAGCGTTTTTATGCAGATCTCGAGTTCGGAACAGCCGGACTTCGTGGTATTATAGGTGCCGGAACGAACAGAATGAATGTATATACAGTACGAAAGGCTACACAGGGTCTGGCTAACTACATAGCAAGCGTTGGCGGCAAAGAAAAAGGTGTTGCGATTGCATACGATTCCAGGAGAATGTCTCCCGAGTTTGCAGATGAAGCAGCACTTTGCCTTGCTGCAAACGGAATTAAGGCTTTTGTTTTTGAATCCTTAAGACCGACGCCGGAGCTTTCCTATGCAGTTCGTAAACTTTCCTGTATTGCGGGTATTAATATTACAGCCAGCCACAATCCGCCGGAGTATAATGGTTATAAGGTATACTGGGAAGACGGCGCACAGATTACGCCGCCGCATGATACCGGAATCATGGACGAGGTAAAGAAGGTTACGGATTACAGTACAGTGAAAACCATGGATAAAGAAGCAGCAAAAGCTGCAGGACTTTATATTGTAATCGGACAAGATATTGACGATGCTTATATGGAAGAACTGAAAAGCCAGGTTATCCACTGGGATGCCATTAAAGCGGAACAGAAGAATCTGAAAATTGTATACAGCCCTCTTCATGGAACCGGAAATATTCCTGCGAGAAGAGTATTAAAAGAGCTTGGTTTTGAAAATGTATATGTGGTAAAAGAGCAGGAATTGCCGGATGGAGAATTCCCCACAGTAAGCTATCCGAATCCGGAGGCAAAAGAGGCATTCGAACTGGGATTAAAGCTTGCCAAAGAGGTGGATGCCGATCTGGTGCTGGCTACCGACCCGGATGCTGACCGTCTGGGGGTCTATGTAAAAGATGAGAAAACAGGTGAATATATCACGCTTACCGGCAATATGTCCGGATGCCTCCTGGCAGACTATGAAATTGGACAGAGAGCAGCCGAAAAAGGACTTCCGGAAGATGGAGCCCTGATCAGTACCATTGTTACAACGAACATGGCAGCTGCAATTGCAAAGGCATACGGTGTGAAATTTATCGAAGTGCTTACCGGGTTTAAATTTATCGGGCAGCAGATCCTTGGATTTGAAAACAGTGGAAAAGGAACCTATCTGTTTGGTTTTGAAGAGAGCTATGGCTGTCTGATTGGAACTCATGCCAGAGATAAAGATGCTATTGTTGCAACAATGGCACTGTGTGAAGCCGCAGCATATTATAAGAGCCAGGGTAAGACTCTCTGGGATGCCATGATTGATATGTATGAGAAATACGGCTATTACAAAGATGATATTAAGTCCATTACCTTAAAAGGAATAGAAGGACTTGCCAAAATTCAGGAAATCCTGGAGACGCTGCGCAATGATCCTCCGGCTCAGATTGGAGATTACAAAGTGCTCTCCGCAAGAGATTACAAAAAAGATACGATTAAGAATATGGAAACCGGGGAAGTTACGCCTACAGGCCTGCCTAACTCCAACGTTCTCTATTACGATTTAAATGACGATGCATGGCTTTGCGTAAGACCTTCCGGTACCGAACCAAAAGTAAAATTCTACTATGGCGTAAAAGGTACTTCTCTGGAAGATGCAGACACGAAGTCAGCAGCGCTGGGTGAAAAAGTACTGGCTATGATTCAGGAGATGCTCTAAAATGGACAAGCAGTACAGTTTTGATGACTATTGTAGAATTATTGCCCGTCTGCGGAGCAAGGATGGCTGTCCCTGGGATCGGGAACAAACCCATGACAGTCTGAAGTCCTGCCTGATTAATGAGTCTGCAGAGGTGCTTGCGGCAATAGATATCTATAATGAAACAGGCGACAGTGAAAACCTCTGTGAAGAATTGGGGGATTTGCTGCTGCAGGTGGTATTACATACCCAGATTGCATCGGAAGAAGGATTGTTTTCCATAGAAGATGTAATTCAGCGTGCAGGGGAAAAAATGATTCGCCGGCACCCTCATGTATTTGCAAGTGAAAATGCCGGAACTTCGGCGGAAGTCCTTGTAAAATGGGAAGATATTAAAAAAATGGAAAAACAAGGAAAATCAATAGAAACAGAAGAAATTCAAAAAAGAGCCTTGACAAAAGCGAAAGCGGAAATGGCACAATATTTGTTGTGAATAAATTCTTAATTCTTGATGAAAACGCCAATAAATAGCGGAAATTCCTTGACAAAATCTGTACGAGAGTTTATAAATAGACATAAGGACTTACTTGCAAGGCGAGTTATAGAGTTCGAAAATATAAATATATTCTGTATAGAACAATAAGAGAAATCAGAGGAGGAATTATTCCATGAACAAAACAGAATTAGTTGCAGCAATTGCTGAAAAGACAGAATTATCCAAAAAAGATGCGGAAAAGGCATTAAAAGCATTTACGGATGTTGTTGCTGAAGAATTAAAGAAAGGTGAAAAGATCCAGTTAGTTGGCTTTGGTACATTTGAAGTGTCTGAAAGAGCAGCTAGAGAAGGAAGAAATCCTCAGACCGGCGAGACAATGACAATTAATGCATCGAAAGCACCTAAGTTCAAAGCAGGAAAAGCATTAAAGGATTTGATCAACGAATAATTCAGAAAAGATAAGATTAGGGGGACTTCGGTTCCCCTTTTTGCTTGATATATTCCAGTAGAAAGGGGACCTTGCAGACCTCTCTAAGGTATGCGTGAGGTGTAATTATGAGACTAGATAAATTTTTAAAAGTATCCAGGCTGATCAAGCGCAGAACGGTAGCGAATGAAGCCTGTGATGCGGGAAGAGTACTAATCAATGAAAAAGTGGCAAAAGCTTCCGCCAATGTGAAGGAAGGGGATGTCATTGAAATTCAGTTTGGCACGAAGGCTGTCAAAGTGGAGGTACTGGATGTCCAGGAAACAGTGAAAAAGGATGAAGCGAAGGAACTGTACCGTTATTTGTAGACCGATGTAAGATCCATAAGGGGTTCCTGACCGATTTTGCCTAACGATTTCAGGCATAAAAAATTAAATAGAAAAGCTTCAGAAAAAGATGTATAAAACCCCGTTTTGGCTAATATATTAAAAAGAGATATTGCCAGGCGGGGTGATTCTATGGATGAAAAACAGATTGTAAGAGCACATAAGGTAACCATGAGTGGAAGAAAGACAGGAACCATCAGTGGAGTATCGGATGTGCTTTCTTTTGATGAGAATGAGGTGGTATTAGAAACGGATCTTGGAACTTTACAGATAAAAGGGAAAGAGCTGCATGTGAACCGGTTAACACTGGAAAAAGGGGAAGTAGACATCGAAGGAAAGATAGACAGTCTGATTTATTCCGAAAACGGACATTCCAAGAAACAGGGAGATTCTCTGCTTGGAAGGCTGTTCAAGTAGGCGCTTATGAGTGAAGTAATTCAAAACGAAACATGGTTCTTTCTGACTTCGATTGCCACAGGGGTTTTACTGGTATTTGCATATGATTTGCTGAGGATCTTAAGAAGGGTCTTCAAACACGGAACAATACTTACCGGATTGGAAGATTTTCTCTATTGGTGTGTGACTGCTTTCGTCATTTTTTGTATGATATATGAAAAAAATAATGGAGCTATTCGCGGTTTTGCTATTGCCGGAATTTTGCTTGGTGTCATTTTATATCATGAAAGCGTGAGCGGTTACATTGTCAAGGGGGTTTCCGCCGCATTAAATTTCATATTTCACTGGGTTTCGACAGCATTCAGCTTCATATTCCGACCTATTTCGAAACTTAAAAAATTCTTAAGAAAGAATTTGGTAAAAACATTGAAATCTGGAAAAAAAGCGGGTAAAATAAGATTACGTAGAAAAAAATGGGGAAAAATTAGTAAGGAAGGGTCATATGCGCAAAAAAAGAAGAGATAGAGGCAGCAACCGCCGGGGTATGGTTTGCATCTCAGCGGTGGTGCTTGTTCTTTTGGTGACACTGTTTGTTCAAAGTAATACTATAAAGCAGAAAAATGCCATATATACAGCACGGGAGGCACAGCTCCAGACTCAGTTAGAGGCAGAGGAGCAGCGTTCCAAGGATATTGAAGACATGAAAGCTTATATGCAGACGAAAGAATATGCAGAAAAGGTAGCCAGGGACAAGCTGGGATTAGTATACAAAGATGAGATACTTTTCAAGGAAGATGAATAGAAGGGGAATCCTTGAATTGAGTCTTATGAAACGTATTTAACGAATTTACACGAAAATTATAAAAATTTCCAAAAATCAGTTGACAAATGGGAAAGAAGTCGATATAATGGGTATCGTTGTGGCGGAATAGCTCAGTTGGCTAGAGCACACGGTTCATACCCGTGGTGTCGAGA
>NZ_JAWYAJ010000514.1:0-5328 GCF_034124845.1 Robinsoniella sp. | reverse complement strand
TGGAGAAGATAAAATTACAGAGAATGCTGCAAGATATCAGCATGTTGCAGAAAAATTTGCAGAGGAATTTAAGAATGAGGAATTCGAGTTCTTTTCCGCACCGGGAAGAACAGAAATCGGTGGAAATCATACAGATCACAATCATGGAAAAGTTTTGGCTGGAAGTATCCAGTTAGATTGTGTAGCAGCGGCAAGTAAAAATAACAGCAATATGGTGAACATCATCAGTGAAACCTATGACCAGCACTTACAAATCAGTTTAGATGATCTGGAGCCTTCTGAAGAACATGCAGGAACACCGGATCTGTTAAAGGGAATTTTAAAAGGTTTTATTGAAGAAGGTTATGCAATTGGTGGTTTTGATGCTTATGTTACCACTAATGTTATTGGGGCTGCGGGAGTAAGTTCTTCTGCTTCGTTTGAAATGTTAATCTGCAGTATGGTAGATTACTTCTTTAACGATCTGAAATTGAATACCGTTGCATATGCAAAAATCGGTAAATATTCGGAAAATAAATACTGGAACAAGCAGTCCGGACTTCTAGATCAGATGGCATGTGCCTGCGGCGGAATCGTTGCAATGGATTTCAAAAATCCCGATCAGCCTGTTATTGAAAAAATTGATTTTAGTTTTGACAGTATCAACTACGACTTAATTATTGTAAATACAGGAAAAGGACATGCTGACTTGAGTGCGGAATACTCTTCTGTACCAATCGAAATGAAAAAAGCAGCGGCGTTCTTTGGGAAAGAAACCTTATCGGAAGTATCGCTGGAAGAATTTTTGAAGAATGTCACAGAGGTTCGCAAGAGCGCAGGAGACCGTGCCGTTATGCGTGCACTGCATTTCTTTACGGAAAACCAGCGGGTGGATGCACAGGTAGCAGCACTGAAAGGCCAGCAATATGATGAATTTTTAAGGTTAATTACCGCATCCGGCAATTCCTCATGGAAATGGCTGCAGAACTGCTATTCCTTAGAGAACTATGACGAGCAGTCCGTAACGGTTGCGCTGGCGCTGACCGAACTGTTTCTGGATCGAATTCAAGGCGGGGCATGCCGTGTACATGGGGGTGGTTTTGCAGGAGTTATCCTTACTTTGCTTCCAAAAGAATATACGGCAGAGTATGAAAAGTATATGGAAGAGAAGCTGGGTGAAGGCTGTGTATATGTTATGAATATCAGGAAATATGGTGCGATACACATGGATTTAAATGAAGGTTAAAGAGCGTAGATTCGTTTCGGATATTGAAAAGATATAATTCACTTTAAAAGGACAGATTGGCGGAGATATTCTCTGGGAATAAACCCGCCGGAATGTTCTTTTTGTTACTGTTCAGACCTTGCCGAGCACTTGGCTGCACGGTGTCGGAGCCAATAAAGTGGCGGCATTCGGGCATCTGCCCCTCGCCAATGGCGACTTTATATGGGCAGAGGCTGTTACTGTGAGCATCCGTAGGGTGTGAACAGTAACTTTTTTCTATATTAAGGGAGCAATTCCAAAAATGATTTTGCGATTTTGTTGACAATGTCCCAAACTCTTAGTAGAATAAAAGCGAAGCATTCGATAAAAAATGAAAAACAATCGATAAAAGGAGATATGTACAATGGCAAAAGTAGGAATTGTAATGGGAAGCGACTCAGATATGCCGGTAATGGCTAAGGCAGCTGATATTTTAGACAAACTAGGTGTAGAATATGAAATAAATATCCTTTCAGCTCACAGAGAGCCAGATGTATTTTTTGAATATGCAAAATCTGCAGAAGAAAAAGGCTGGAAAGTAATTATTGCAGGAGCGGGCATGGCAGCTCATCTGCCAGGTATGTGCGCAGCTATTTTCCCAATGCCTGTTATTGGTATCCCTATGCATACATCATCCCTTGGAGGAAGAGATTCACTTTACTCTATTGTACAGATGCCATCCGGAATTCCTGTTGCGACTGTAGCAATTAACGGAGGAGCGAATGCAGGTATTTTAGCAGCAAAGATCCTTGCTACATCCGATGAAGAATTATTAGGAAGATTAAAAACATACTCAGCAGAATTAAAAGAGCAGGTTATGGCAAAAGATGCAAAATTACAGGAAGTTGGTTATAAAGAATATAAATAACCATAAATTTGTAATTAGCCAATCACAGCAAATTCACAATTTAAGAGTATAATAGAAAAACCACTTTAGGAGGAAGAACAATAATGGATTACAAGAAAGCAGGCGTTGATATAGAAGCGGGATACAAGTCCGTAGAACTTATGAAGGAACATATTAAGAAAACTATGAGACCGGAGGTTCTTACCAATATCGGCGGATTTTCAGGTGCGTTTTCCATGAGTGCATTTAAAGATATGGAGAAGCCTACGCTGGTGTCAGGAACAGATGGCGTTGGTACAAAGCTGAAGCTGGCATTTATTTTGGACAAACATGATACGGTAGGAATTGACTGTGTTGCTATGTGTGTTAATGATATTGCGTGTGCAGGCGGAGAACCATTATTTTTCCTGGACTATATCGCATGTGGTAAAAATGTACCGGAAAAGATTGCGACAATTGTAAGTGGTGTGGCAAACGGATGTGAACAGTCTAATGCGGCATTAATTGGCGGTGAAACTGCAGAAATGCCAGGCTTTTATCCGGAAGATGAATACGATCTTGCAGGTTTTGCAGTAGGAGTAGTAGATGAGAAAAATCTGATTACCGGTAAAGAATTAAAATCAGGTGATGTTCTGATTGGTATTGCATCATCCGGTGTACATAGCAACGGTTTTTCGCTGGTACGTAAAGTATTTAAAATGGAAAAAGACGTTTTGGAAACTTATCATGAGGAACTGGGAAAGACTCTGGGAGAAGCGCTTATCGCACCTACGAAGATCTATGTAAAAGCACTCAGAAATGTAAAAGAGGCAGGGGTTACAATCAAGGGATGCAGCCATATTACTGGCGGCGGCTTCTATGAAAACGTACCGAGAATGCTTCCTGACGGAGTTCGTGCCGTAATAAAGAAAGACAGTTATGAGGTACCGGCTATCTTTAAAATGCTTGCCCGTGAAGGACAAATTGAAGAAGAAATGATGTACAATACTTATAATATGGGTCTTGGTATGATCGTTGCAGTAGATCCGGCAGACGTAGATGCAGCTGTTAAGGCAATTGAAGCATCCGGAGAAAACGCTTATGTAGTAGGCCAGATTGAAGCAGGTGAAAAAGGAGTAACATTATGCTAAAAATTGCAGTATTGGTATCTGGAGGCGGTACCAATCTCCAGGCAATTATCGACGGAATAGCAAATGGAAGCATTACAAACACGGAGATTGCCGTTGTAATCAGCAACAACAAAAATGCATTTGCTCTTGAGCGAGCAAAACAGAACCATATACCCCATGTATGTGTTTCGCCAAAAGATTATGAAAAACGCAGTGCATTTAATGAGGATCTTCTGAAAACGATACAGTCCCATGATGCCGATCTGGTTGTACTGGCTGGATGTCTGGTGGTAATACCGGAAATTATGGTTCAGGCATTTCCAAATAAGATTATTAATGTACATCCTGCATTAATACCAGCTTTCTGCGGAACCGGATATTATGGTTTGAAAGTGCATGAAGCAGTGCTGGAGCGTGGAGCGAAAGTGACAGGCGCAACGGTACATTTTGTGGATGAAGGTACGGACACAGGTCCGATTATATTACAAAAAGCAGTAGATGTGCACCAGGATGATACACCGGAAAAATTGCAGCAGCGTGTCATGATGGAAGCAGAGTGGAAAATTATGCCGGAAGCAATAAACTTAATTGCAAACGGCAGGATATCTGTAAAGGATCATAAAGTTTGGATTGCAGATTAGAGTCAGTCTGTTTGTAACATGTTACGATGTTTTATGCATTATCGCAGATATAACTGTAATGTGATATGCAGCGGGATTAAAAATGAAAGAAGGAAACGAATTCATGAAAATACTAATCGTAGGCAGCGGCGGCAGAGAACATGCCATCGCCTGGAAAGTAGCACAGAGCCCAAAAGCAGATAAGATTTACTGTGCACCGGGAAATGCAGGAATTGCAGAATATGCTGAATGTGTAGATATTGGTGCAATGGAGTTTGAGAAACTGGTGGCATTTGCCAAAGAAAAAGAAATTGACCTGACTATAATAGGTATGGATGATCCGCTGGTAGGTGGAGTAGTAGATGCGTTTGAAGCAGAAGGATTAAGAGTATTCGGACCGCGTAAAAATGCAGCGATACTGGAAGGTTCCAAAGCATTTTCCAAGGATCTGATGAAGAAGTATAATATTCCCACAGCCGGTTATGAGAATTTTGACGATCCAAAGGCAGCTCTTGCGTATCTGAAGACTGCTGAATACCCCATCGTATTAAAAGCAGATGGTTTGGCACTTGGTAAGGGTGTTCTGATTTGCAATACCCTGGAAGAGGCAGAAGAAGGCGTCAAAGCAATAATGCTGGACAAACAGTTTGGAAGTGCAGGTAACCGCCTGGTTGTAGAAGAGTTTATGACGGGACGGGAAGTATCCGTACTTTCTTTTGTGGATGGCAAAACAATTAAGACCATGACCAGTGCTCAGGATCATAAGCGTGCAGGTGATGGGGATACCGGTCTGAATACCGGCGGTATGGGTACATTTTCACCAAGCCCGTTCTATACAAAGGAAGTAGACGATTTCTGCAATCAATATGTATACCAGGCCAGCGTGGATGCTATGGCATCAGAGGGACGGGAATTTAAAGGTATTATTTTCTTTGGACTGATGCTCACAGATAAAGGACCAAAGGTACTGGAATACAATGCAAGATTCGGTGATCCGGAAGCCCAGGTTGTGCTGCCAAGAATGAAAAACGATATCATAGATGTATTTGAGGCTTGTATAGATGGTACTTTAGACCAGATTGACCTGCAGTTTGAAGACAATCCAGCTGTCTGTGTGGTACTGGCATCCGACGGATATCCGGTGAAATACGATAAAGGGCTTACCATCACTGGATTTGAAAACTTTAAAGATAAAGAAGGATACTATGTGTTCCATGCAGGCACGAAAGCCACAGATCAGGGGATCGTGACAAATGGAGGACGTGTTCTTGGTGTAACCGCAAAAGGTGCTGATTTAAAAGAAGCCAGGGCCAATGCTTATAAAGCAGTTGACTGGATTTCATTTGATAACAAATATTACCGAAATGATATTGGCAAGGCGATTGACGAGGCATAGTTCCTGCCAAAATAATGAAAAGGGGTAAAGTTTGGAGCAAAAAGCGTTCCATACTTTCTATTGAAGCAGTACCGCAGACCCGTCTGCGGTATGCAGGGGCATAAGTTTGGAAC
>NZ_JAWYAJ010000513.1:0-8990 GCF_034124845.1 Robinsoniella sp. | reverse complement strand
TCTCTTTTTGTAATCATAAATATGGACTGGGAGCTTTGGATTTTTCGGTATCCGTATCAGGGTTTCGAATCAACGGAATATGGATCGTAATGATAGTGCCTTTTCCAATCTGGCTTTGTATGGTAAAAGTATGGGTATGAGGGAACAAATGCTGAAGCCTTTCTGCTATATTATTGATTCCGATCGGACGAACACGTGCACGTTTATCTGATTCTGTTTCATCCGGAGAAAGCAGCAGCTTGTCAGCATAGGATTGATCCATGCCGATCCCATCATCACGTATTACAATTTCCATACAGGAATCTAACCGATGCATTGTCAGTGAGATATTTCCTGGCTTCTCATCGGTACAAATACCGTGAATGAGAGAGTTTTCAATGAGAGGCTGTAAAATATTTCTTGGGATATAATAATCCTTAATCTCTGACTGAAAATCCAGTTGGAACTGAAAACGATCTGCATAACGATATTTCTGAATAATGATATATTGCCGTATAACCTCCGCTTCATTTTCACAGCGCGCGTATAAAGGGGAATGACCTAAATGGATGCTGTCTTGTAACAGATAAATGAAAGCACTGGTCATGTGTATAATATTGTCACATTGGTTTTTACGTGCCAGATAAATAATTGAGTTCAAGGTATTATAGATAAAATGTGGATTTATCTTTGCCACCAGTAATTCGAAGGAGAGCTGCTGTGAAAGCGCCTGTTCTTCTAATGATTGCCGGATGTGCTCCTTTATAGATACAGTCATCTGATTAAATCCGCCAGATATATTCACCAGTTCACTGGAGCCGTTTAGCTGGATACTGGTATCCAGATTTCCAAGACGGACATCATCAATAGCATTGCTCAACCCCTGTATCTGGGAAGTGATTTTATTCAACAGGGGATACAAATAAATAATAATCGTCAGTATGATGAGAACGGTAACCAATATGCCCAATAATATGTAGGAAAACTGAAGGAAATGATAAGACTGGTTGACATTAGCCGTACTTACCAGATACCATCCAGTGGAAGGGAGATATTGGGATATATAGTAGTTGTGATTTATTATATCTGATGTTTCTTTCATAGACTTTACATCTTTAAGAAATGCATCTTCCTCCCCGCCAGACAGATATAGTAACTCTTTATCACCATTAAGAATGGCAAACTGTGAGAATATGGTAGGCTGATTTTTCAGGTTTGTTGTAAGCTGATCAAAATTAAGATTGATAATCAGTTTCCCCACAACTGTTTTGTTGCTGTTAGAAAGAACATTTACAGGGCAGACATAACTGACCAGTTGTACGGGTCTGGAGTTATTAATCGTTACCGGAAAGGTATAATCATCCGTAAAGCCGCGAAAATCAAAGATGGATGTACCGGAGAGTGCATTTTCTTCGAACCAATCCAAAAAATCGTTATTATTCGGACTGGGATTCCAGTAACCTCTGTGGGCATTTGATACAATACAAAAGCTTTGCACATAGTCTTCTAACAAGACACGTTTTTCGATACTGGTCATTATGCTGCGAACTGCAGTAATCTCCTGAGAAATAGAGGGAGACTGCTGACGGGTAAGAAAGGCCTGTACATTTTCGTCAATAGATAGAACCTTACTGGCTTGTACAGCATCTTCCTGTGCATCTCTAATATAGTATGAAAGCAGCTGCATGTCATCTTTGCTCCGGCTTTCTAAAGAAAACTGCAGAATATTACCTATAATGAGTACCATGGAAGTTGAAAGAACCAGAAGAATGATCGTAATGATAAGTATCAATCGAGTTAGTATATGGAATTTTAAACTGCGGGTCATGGTGTCCCCTCCTATAGTGAAAAATGTTTTAACCGGTATTCATTCGGTGTAACATTTGTCAGCTCTTTAAATATCTTACTGAAGTATTGGCTATTATTGATCCCAACCAGGTCAGATATCTCAAAGATTTTCAAGTTTGTTCCCTGCAGCAGTTCTTTCGCTTTATCTATCCGATATTCATTGAGATAATCATGAAAGATCTTACCCGTTTCTTTTCGGAACTTCTGACCCAGATACATAGGATTACTGCTTAATATAGAAGAAGCTTCTGCCAAAGAAGGATTTTGGTTATAGTTTTTATGTATATACTGTATGATATAGCTGGTTGAAGGGCTGTATTGCCTGAGTACTTGATAACTTTCATATAAATTCATGCATTCTTCGATCAACTGACGGGAGATATCATGTGAATAGATACATTCAGACGGATATCTCTTGTAATCTATGGGGAAGTCATTCATCAACTTTCTGGTCAGATCACAGCAGTTATAAAAACCCATAGCATCCTTTCTATGCGCAAGGGATTCCAGACAATGTGTAAGCTGCTGACAGAATGTCAGATTGTTTGATAAAAATGTTTCCTTATTAATAAAAGTAAGATCAGGAGAACTTGGTTTTTCCTTTATTCTGCGTCCTATGGTCAAAATATTCTTATTTGGATAAAATATATAATCCTCCCGGTACGCTTCCAGATAACCGCAGTCATCATGCAGACTCGTTAAAGTAGTTTCGCAGTCCAGATGAACCGCAAAAAAAGGAACAAGCGTGGTGTTTTTTAATTCATCTAACAGTTTTTTTATTAAAATGTTTAGACTGCTTAAGTAGCGTTTTCCAGCTTTAGCATCCGGGTTCAGGTAAATAAAGACAAGGAAGCTGGAATGATAGATCAGGATATCCAGCACATGCATTTCATTTTCTTTTATTTTTAGCAGAGAAGAAAAGTGAGGTTGTACGACAAAGGCTTCATCTTTTGCTTCGTACTGATAAGGGGTTATGGGCGATAGCTGTAAGATCAGGAAAGAATCCTTATATTGTGTCAGGTGGTTCAAAATATCAGCAGATAAGGGGATATTCTGTTCAAGAATATCCCGAAGTAACTGACGGCTGCTTAAGATTTGTGACAGCTGCCGTTTTTCATGGGTTTCTCTGGCTGAATGAAGTACATCTATCAGGCGCTCCGGAGTCATCTGATGTTTTACAAGGTAGGAAAGCGCACCGATTTCTACAGCACCCTGAGCATAGGTAAAGTCCATATATCCACTTAAAATTATGATTATTATATCGGGAGAAATTTCAAGAAGTTTTTTGGACAAACGAATACCATCAATATCAGGTAAAGAGACATCCATAAAAATAATATCCGGATTTATTTTTTGAATTAATTTTAAAGACTGAGAGCCATTATATGCATAGCCGGCGACAGAAAAGCCATTGGATTCCCAGTCAATTAAAGTAAGCAAATCTTCAATAACAAGATTTTCATCATCTACCAGAAGGACCTTTAATAATTCCATTTACATATCCTTTCTTAATGCATATTTTTGGCTTATAAATAAAGTATCTGCAATCTTTTTGTTATAAGTAATTATAGCAGATAGCGGTTACAAATTCCAGTTGGCAACTTATTTTTTATGGTGTATTTTTATATCAGGTAAGAGACTGCGTTTCAATAATATAAAGAAAATTAGAAAAGTATAAATACTATACAGAAACTATAGTTAGAACAATTGTAAATAACTTTCGTATCTTTTAAAATCTACTTATAAACAAAGTGTATTGCAGTCAAAACAAGAGAGGAGAAGGAAAATGAAGTACAGGAAAATGAAAAAGGCGGCTGGTTTTGGAATTATTTTAGCACTGGGATGTAGTATGCTTGCCGGCTGCGGTGAGGCAGGGGTGACAGAAACAAAAGAGACGAATGCAGCAGATTCAGCAAATGCAGCAGAAGAATCAGGCGGGGAAGCTTCCGGAGATACAACTACCATTACTATGTGGGGATGGAATGCAGGTGATATCGAGAAGATTTTTACTGCATACAAAGAGGCTACCGGAGCAAATGCAGCACTGGAATATGTGACGGTACAGCAGGAAGAATCCTTTCAGAAACTGCAGACAACCATTAGCGCAGGGTTAGACCTTCCAGACATTGTTCCCAGTGAAGTCAATCAAAGAGGTACGATGTTATCTTTAGATATCTGGGAGGATTTAAGTGCAGAACCTTATAACTTTGATGAGAAACAGATTTTTGAATATCAGGTTCCTCTATGCAGCAATGAAGCAGGGGCGTTATGTGCACTTCCATGGGATGTAAGCACAGCAGGGTTGGCATATAAGAGAGATATGGCAAAGGAATATCTGGGTACGGACGATCCTGATGAGATTGCGGCACTTTTTCCAACATGGGAAGATTTTCTGGAAAAAGGAAAAGAGGTTAAGGAAAAAAGCGGGGGCAAAGTATTCATGTTTGCTAGCCTGACAAATGTGAAGCAGATTCTGGATGGTCAGAATCCTCAGCCAATCGTGAAAGATGGAACGTTGGATATGACGTCTATAGAAGAAACCCTAGGGTGGATGGTAAAATTCAGAGATGCTGGTATAGTGGATAATATTTTGGAGTCCTCTACTGCTTACAGTGCATCTTATGCGGATAAACTGCATATTTTTTACCCGTGTGCCGGATGGTCGCCCAATTATGTCATCAGACCAAATGATCCGGAAGGTGCAGGAAACTGGGGGCTTACAATACCGCCGAAAGGATGCTTCAGCTGGGGTGGATCAGCATTTATGATTCCCAAAGAGGCAAAAAATAAAGATGCTGCATATGACTTTATATCCTGGTTGAATACAGAGGAAGGTACGAGATCACAAAGAGATGTGGTTAATTATAGTACATCTAACGTGGATGCATATAAAGACCCGGAATTCTCAGCTCTTTATGATGAATGGTTCGGTGGTCAGAATATTGGGGAATTACTGTTTAACAAGGCAATGGATAGTATTCAGGTACGCCCTGTCAGCACCTATGATGTAACAGTTATGGAGGTGTGGTCTATGGTAACAGAAGCAGTTAACAGTGATAAAAGTATTGACTTTAACGGAGCGTGTGAAATGTTCAAAAATGAAATACATACCTTGGTACCGGAGCTAAAACAGTAAACAGTTGAAGTTATGATTCGTGTGGTATTCTTAGACGGATACTGCACGAAGTACTCAAAGGAAGGAGTGTCATCAGATGGAGTGGCCCAAACAAATAGTATGTAGAGGAAATGCCCGAAGGCGAAAAATAAAGGGCAGGCATGTCTGGCCTTATATGTTTATTTTACCTTTTTTTATCATATATATTGCATTTAATTGTTATCCCTTGGTCTACACTTTTTTTATCAGCCTGCAGAACTGGGATGGTTTCAGCAAACCTACAATGGCGGGATTAGCAAATTATAAAAACATATTTTTTGAGGATCCATATTTTATGAAATCTATTGGTAATACCCTTCTTTTTATGATTATTGATATACCCATTGTCATTATAGGAGGATTGCTTTTAGCATCTGTTTTTAATAATAGAAAATTAAAAGGGGCTAATTTTTTCAGGACGGCAACCTTTTTGCCATACATTACCATACCCGTTGCAATTGGTGTATTGTTCAGTCTGTTGTTTGACTGGAATTCAGGAACTGTGAATAAACTTTTGTCAGGAATTGGATTAATTAAGGAAAATATCAATTTTCTTGGAACCACATCATTGTCCAGAATGACGGTCATATTGATGATTTGCTGGAAATATATAGGTTACCATATGATATTTTTCAATGCAGGTATTTCCGGTATTTCTACTGAACTATATGAAGCGGCGGATGTGGATGGTGCAACCTCTTTTACAAAATTTACGAAAATTACCATTCCTCTTTTGAAGCCAATTATAGAATACCTGGTGATTATGAACATAATCTGGGGATTCCAGCTGTTTGACGAACCGAAAGTACTCTTTAGCTCATGGACATCTTCTGTTGGATCAAACAGTTTGGTAGGAGGACCGTTAAAATCCTGCCTGACGGCAATCTGGTATATCTATGACACTACTTTTGGTTCCCAGATGAGATATGGTAAAGGCGCAGCCGCAGCGTATGGTACGTTTATGTTTATACTGCTGTTCTCCATCGGAGCATTTGCGGTTATGAAATTTATGGGGAGAAAGGGGAAAAAGCATTCATGAAAAGGATAAAAAAGAAAAATAGATTTACATTTGTAATTATGATTTTAATTGCACTTATCTGCTTACTTCCATTTTATTTTATGATCATTATGAGTACACAGTATACGGAAGATATTTATAAAGGAATTACTTTTCTTCCGGGAAAGTATCTGCTGGAAAATTTAAAGACAGTATTTAATGCACATTTTGAGGTTTACTATAAAAACAGTACCATTGTAGCTGTTTCGGCAACTCTGCTGTCCCTGTTTGTCAGTACACTCTGCGGATTTTCTTTTGCCATGTATGAATTTAAAGGTTCCAGGTTCTTTTTTGCATTTGTTATGGTAACCATGATGATTCCTACACAATTAGGCTTGGTTGCATTTGTGGTGGAGATGAAAGCAATCGGTTGGATGAATACACTTCTACCATTGATAATTCCTCCGGCGGCTACCGGGTTTGGTGTTTATTGGATGAAGAATTTTATTGGTGGGAATTTTCCAAAGGAGCTGATGGAAAGTGCCAGAATTGACGGGGCAAGTGAACCGAAAATCCTTGCTTCCATTGCAGTACCGTGTATAAAGCCGGCGATTGCATCTCTGGGGTTAATGAATTTTGTAACAAATTGGAACTCTTTTTTAGTACCATTAATTGTTTTAAATAAGGCAAATACATACACAGTTCCCATTGGAATCATTAACTTAAATTCAGCATACAGAAATGACCTTGCAGCCAAAATTACAGCATTAAGTATTGGGACGATACCGTTGCTTATTCTGTTTCTGTTTACAGCCAAAACTTTTATAAGCGGTATTACAATGGGAGCCGTAAAAGAATGATGGCTTTATAAAAGGAGAGAAAATGAAAAGAGAGACATTCCATAATCCAGTATTATCCGGTTTTTACCCAGATCCGTCTATTTGCCGGGTGGGGGAAGATTATTATCTTGTAACATCATCATTTGTTTATTATCCCGGACTGCCAATATTTCACAGCCGAGATTTAGTTCATTGGGAGCAGATCGGACATGGTATTCACAGACCGGATCAGCTGGATTACCAAAATTGTGAAACGTCATTGGGATTGTGGGCACCTACCATTCGATTCTATAAAGGAAAATTCTATATTATTAATACATTTGTTTCCGGCGGCAGAGAGGCATGCAGAGATAATTTTATTATAACTGCTGATGCAGCCGAAGGGCCATGGAGTGATCCGGTATTTATCAAAGGTGCCGATGGGATTGATCCGAGTATTTATTTTGATGATGACGGGAGCATGTGGTACACGGGAAATTATATAGCAGACGAGGCTTTATACGAAGGGCATCATGGGATTTATTTATGTCAGATGGATCCTGTGACCTTTCAGTTTAAAGGAGAGCGCACGATCATTTGGGATGGTAAGCGTACGTTCGGTAAATGGATTGAGGCACCACACCTTTATAAAAAAGACGGTTATTATTATCTGATCGTTGCAGAGGGAGGAACATTTGTAAATCACTGTGTCATGATGGCAAGATCAAGACAACTAAATAAGCACTTTGAACCCTGTCTCAGAAACCCGATTATCACGCACAGACACATGCCATTAGACACCCCCATATCGGTTGTGGGACATGGTGACTTAATCGAGACCCAGAACCATGAATGGTGGATGGTTCTGCTAGGTATCCGCACTTATCAGGAAACCCACTTTAATACGGGGAGAGAGACTTTTCTGGTACCAATAAAATGGGCGAAAGACGGGTGGCCGATGATTGACAATGAGACGGGGATGGTTAATGAACAGGAAAGAATGCCAGATCTTCCCCATAGCAACATGCTGCCAATATTTGATTCGGACCAATTTGAGGAAGAATCCCTGGCCCTTTTCTGGAATCGTATTCATGCGGATGGGGAACAATGCTATTCGCTGACTGAAAGAAAAGGCTGGCTGCGTATGTTCTTAAAAAAGGAGACGCTTGAAGAAATATGCTGCCCTTCGTTCGTGGGAAGAAGACAGCAGCACAAAAGTTTTCTTGCAAAAACGGTAATGGAATTTAATCCAGAAAAAGAATTAGAAGAGGGAGGATTATCCCTTATACAAGATGATCGGTATCACTATAGTTTGCTGGCTGGTTTGAGTAATGGAAAAAAAGTACTGCGTCTGTATCAGGTTGAACATGGGCAAAAGATACTTGTAAAAGAGGAAGAGATACAGGCAGAAAGGAGTATTTATCTTGCTGTTTTTTGCAACGGGGATATGTATCACTTTTACTATGGATATAGTGAGCAGTGCATGACTTTATTTATGGATCAGATGAAAGCGAGTCTGTTAAGCTCAGATGTTAATGAAGGATTTACAGGAGCATACATAGGTCCATATGTTACCTCGAATGGAATTGACTCTGTCAACTATGCAGATTTTGATTGGTTTATTTATCAGGGCATTGAATAAAAGAGGAGAGAAGTATGGAAGGAAAAATGAAACAGGCAGTAATGACGGGATTAAAAAAGGTTGAGCTGAGGGAAACAGCAATTCCTGTGCCAAAAGATAATGAGGTTTTGGTTAAAATTGAGTACGTTGGAATCTGCGGTTCTGATTTGCACTACTATGAATCAGGGCGCATCGGTGATTTTATAGTAGAACTGCCCTTTGTACTTGGACATGAGGCCAGCGGGGTAATTGTAGAAGCAGGGAAAAAAGTCACGAATTTAAAACCAGGGGACAGAGTAGCACTGGAACCGGGAAAAACCTGTGGAGAGTGTGAATTTTGCAGACAGGGTAAATATAATTTGTGTGAAGACGTTGTCTTTTTCGCTACACCTCCTGTAGATGGAGTTTTTCAGGAATATGTAGTGCATGAGGCTGCCCTTTGCTTTAAGCTGCCGGAGAATATGACTACTGTTGAGGGGGCTCTGATTGAACCATTGGCAGTTGGATTTCATGCTGCAATCCAGGGAGAAGCAAAAATTGGACAAACGGCAGTTGTGACCGGAGCCGGTTGTA
>NZ_JAWYAJ010000512.1:0-2840 GCF_034124845.1 Robinsoniella sp. | reverse complement strand
GCCGATCTGCGGTACAGAAGAGAATGTTACCCAGGTTGGCAGAGGGAAAATGGAAGAGGCAGGACTGGTAATGGAAGAGGGACCTATGACGCCGCCTCATCACGTGCCGGGAGATTCCTTATTTGTGCAGACACTTCTTGGGAGCTATGAGGCGTATACCGGAATAAAAGGAGAGCCTTTGGCAATCGGCGGCGGCACTTATGTTCACGGACTGGAGCGGGGAGTTGCATTTGGCTGTATGATACCGGAAGTGGATAACCACATGCATGGAGACGATGAGTTTATGGACATTGACATGCTGATTATGAGTACGAAGATTTTTGCAGATGTTATTGTGAAGCTCTGTAAAAAGTAAAATACCCCTCAGCAGGCATTTAACCATCGCGGCAGCCGCCAAGGGCAGGCAAGCTTGGCTTTGGCTCGTTGCACGCGGGAATAAACGAGGAACGGGCAGGACATTATGGATTACACAGGAATTGTGACAGCGCTGGTAAAGCTATTTATCTTAATTGCGTTAGGATATTATCTGAAGAAAAAAGATATTCTGGATGAGCATACGACCTCAAGGCTGACGACTCTGATTCTTCGGTTTGCATGTCCTGCTCTGATTATCAGCTCGGTAAGCACCGGACAGATCGGTGATAAAGGAATTGTTATTAAAATTTTTCTGGCTGGGGCGTGTTTATACGCCCTTTTGCCGGTATTTTCTTATATCGGGGTGAAGCTGCTTCGGGTGCAGAAGGAAAAAGAAGGCATTTATCGGACGCTGCTGATATTTTCCAATACTTCTTTTATGGCATTTCCGATTTTAGATGCGCTGTATGGCAAAAGCGCTATTTTTTACTGCACCGTAGTACATATGTTTTTTAATATTCTTATCTATACTTACGGAATCCGCCTGATTACCGGTGAGCCAATGGCAAAGGGCGGATTTCATTTAAAAAAGATCATTAATCTCGGCGTTGTTGCAAGCTTTCTGGCACTGGTTATCTTCCTTTTGGATATCCCCGTACCGGGGGTTATCAGTGAGACTCTGGGCACAATCGGTTCTATAACAACACCACTCTCTATGATGATTCTGGGAAGCTTACTCGCCGGATATTCCCTGAAGGAAATATTTGCGGAAAAGAAGCTGTACGCGGTGGCAGTCATCAAACTGCTGGTATATCCACTTCTGTGTCTCCCCATTGCCCTGTTCTTATTTCCGGACCCGGTTATTGTGGGAAGCATTGTACTGTCCATTGGTATGCCTACGGCATCCATGGTGGTGATGTTTTCAGAACAGTATCAAAAAGAAGTGAAAACGGCATCATCCGGTGTGATCTTGACAACGGTATGTTCGCTGATTACGATTCCGCTTATTTATATTTTCTTTTTAAATTGAAAAGACGGTGTTGGATAAGGATAGTCTTGTTGTACTATTCTGATGCGGAAATGGCTAGACCACATCCAGTCGGAGGATATCGCCCAGCAAAACATGGGCGATATCGCTCCTTATGAGTTTATAAAAATTTCTTTATATTAGTTGATATTTGAATATACTCATCAAAACTTTTTGTTTTATCGTTAAATCTTCTAATCCAAATTTTCTGAATATATTCTGCAAGCTCTTTTACTTCATCTATTTTGTACAACTTTTTATATTCACATACCTCTCCCTTAAATAATAAAGCTGGGTAGTCTGGCAGTACTGTACTTCCCAGATCGCAGTGTTCCCATTCAGAATATCCAGTCCAATACACTCTGATTTTAAACCATCCTTCTGTCATTACTTTTAATCCACTAAGTGCTGCCACCATGCATCAGATTTAAACTTTTCTGGTACTTCTTCTTCAAATGGATTAAATAGTCCAATTTTTTCTAATTCATCAAACCATAAATCTTTTTTTGAATCGGGCAATTTTTTTCCGCACCACGGACAATATATCATCTTGATATAAGATTTTCCAGAAACAATTCCATATTCATCATACTGAGGCGCATAGTATATTATATCATCCGAATCAAAGTCTCCTTCCTTCCTGTTGTTTCTTAGAAAATATTCCATATTTTTGCAACAATATTTCACTTGAATTTGCCTCCCTATCAGTTAATTTTAATTGTTCTTCCAGGAACAGCCGGTTTATAAATTTCTCCTGTTGTTGGCTACATTGAACCTAAATGATTACCTTTCCGGTCATATAATTTCATTTTCGGTAAGCAGCTGATTCAAGTTATTATAAGTATAGGTAGTTTTTACACCATTTTCTGTTTTTGATATGCGGTTGCTCAGTTTGTCATAGCAATAGGAGGTTTCCCTGGTACTTCCATTCTGGTTCACCGTGTCTTTCGTGAGCCTGTACAGGGATTAGCACTGATACTTTATCAAATTTTATATTTGTAATATTACTGTCATGGAAGTTGTCTTCCCATAGATATTTACGAATTGCACAATTATCTGGACATATAATTTTATGTTCATAATTATTCATAAATCTTAACTCTTCCTTTTTGTTTTGAAGATACACATTCAATAGAAATTTTTTACTATAGGCGGAATAGGTAAATGTTATTCCGCCTTAGGATATCATACTCATAGGTGGTATCTAATTAGTCTTCCAAATTGGTGAGATATAGTTCACCCTCACCCATAGCATTTCTAAGAGGTCTCCATTTTACCGTTTCAGCCGAAATCCATGTTCTATTTAATTTGTTTATATCTTCTAACTTAAAATCACTCCATTCGCTCCAAAAGAATATATCGCCAATTCTAACTAATGAAGATTCATAAATAATACAATCATAATCTATCGATCTTGGCTCTAAATTTAGTCTGTGAGTCTGTTCAAAAAGCATTTCTA
>NZ_JAWYAJ010000511.1:0-5931 GCF_034124845.1 Robinsoniella sp. | reverse complement strand
GCCATTTACTGAAATATGTATTTATCAAGTCAAGCCGCAAAAGGTTGATGAGTTTGAGGCACTAATGCTTGAAGTTAAGAGTTTTTTAGAAAAGCAAAAAGGACTACTTTTACTTCGATTTGTCAAAAGAGAGTACCACATAGACATGGAGCAAATCAAAGAAGGATTACCACCGCCTAAAATCACTCGCATTGTAAAAAGCGTTAAGTACATGCTCTATTGGGAGTTTGATACGAAAGAAAGCTATGGAGCTGCACAAAAAAATCTTTACGAAAGCTATTGGAAGTCTATTGAAAAATGCTTAGTAGTGCCACATGACAAATATTTGGGAGAGGATTTGTTTTCATGGAGTTAGCATTTAAAATACGAAAATGTGGCGTAGAAACAGCTTGCCGTAAAAAACAGAATAACAGAGTGATGATATGCAGATAGACAGACTAATTCAAATCGTATTTCTGCTGTTAAGCCATAAGAACCTAACAGCGAAACAATTGGGGGAGGAACTTGGTGTTTCAACTCGCACAATATGCAGGGATATCAATATACTTTCCATTGCAAATATACCAATCACATCACAAAAAGGATATGGCGGAGGTTTGTCTTTCATGCAAGGCTTTTCGTTGGATAAGTCTTACTTTACGCAAGCAGAGCAAAGAAATATTATTCAGGCGCTGCAAATTCTTAAATCAGCCAATTACCCTGACGCCGATAAATCTTTAAACAAGGTTGCCGGATTGTTTAGCCACAATTTGCAATCGGAGTGGTTAGAGATTGATTTTTCATATTGGGGTAGTCCCAAAAAGGAACGGAATAATATTACGGCTTTAGAGCGTGCGATAATCAATAAGTATGTGATTACATTTACTTACTTTAATGCAGAGTTGACGATAACCAACCAAACCGTCGAGCCGATGAAATTGGTTTTCAAATCACACGCGTGGTACCTTATTGCCTATTCACATAATAAAAATGATATTCGAACCTATAAAATGTCCCGTATTAGAGATATTCAAATAACAAACCAGTTGTTCAACCGCCAAATACCGGAAAATTTTTCTATTACGCCTATCTACCGGGAAGAATATAATACGCCCATATTCATATTACACTTTTCAGAAAAAATAGCATATAAAGTCTATGATGAATTTCAAGAGAAGTACATAAAGAAATTAGAGGATGGCACACTGGAAGTAACTTTTAGATACCAGCTTAGCGATTGGACTTTCCGCTATCTGCTTTCCTTTGGTGAGCATGTTAAAATAATTGCGCCTATTGAAGCAAGAAATATGCTAAAGGAAAAGGCGAAAAAGATACTTTCTATGTACTAATAAGTACAGAACCGCCTGTGTAGTTTTATGCTGCACAGGCGGTTTTGTTATATCTATTATTACGACAAAAAGAGGGTAAAATTAAGTGATCCACAGAGGACATTATTTAATGACGTTGTTTGAAGGGTTCTATTCTTATACAAATTACATAAATATTGGAAATTAATTTAGGAGAATCAACGAAAATGAATTTAGGGATTGACTTTTTCTTAAATTAGAACAATAATATAATTACTTTAATAAAACATTTAATAAAAGAAGCATACATAGAATAAAAGGAGAAGAATTATGGATGGAAAAATGAAAGCAGCAGTTATGAATGGAATTGGCAAAATGGGATTTGAAGAACGTGAAATTCCTAAGATAAAAGACAATGAAGTTTTGGTAAAACTGAATTATGTAGGGATCTGCGGATCCGACCTGCATTATTACGAAACCGGGGCGATCGGTGATTATGTGGTAGAGCCTCCTTTTGTGCTGGGGCATGAGCCGGGCGGCGTTGTTGTGGAGGCGGGAAAAAATGTAACACATTTAAAAGCAGGAGACCGGGTTGCCCTGGAGCCGGGAAAGACATGCGGCCACTGTGAGTTTTGTAAAACAGGAAGATATAATTTATGCCCGGATGTAGTATTCTTTGCTACTCCGCCGGTTGACGGGGTGTTCCAGGAATATGTGGCGCATGAAGCGGATCTGTGCTTTAAACTTCCGGATAATGTCAGTACGTTAGAAGGAGCGCTTATTGAACCCCTTGCGGTGGGATTTCATGCGGCGATGCAGGGAAATGCACATGCAGGACAGACAGCGGTTGTAATGGGAGCCGGATGTATCGGTCTGGTAAGCATGATGGCGTTAAAGGCAATGGGAGTATCCAAAGTGTATGTAGTGGATATTATGCAGAAGAGACTGGATAAGGCATTGGAATTAGGTGCAGACGGCGTGATCAACGGTGCCGAAAAAGATGCGGTTCAGGAAGTGATGCGTCTGACGGATAATAAGGGATGCGACCTTGCGATTGAAACAGCAGGAACACAGATCACAACCGTACAGACTATACATATGACGAAAAAGGGATCTACAATCGTACTGGTGGGCTATAGTAAGAGCGGGGAAATGACGCTGCCTATGAGTCTGGCTTTAGACAAAGAGCTGACGTTTAAAACAGTATTCCGCTACCGCCATATTTACCCAATGGCAATTGAGGCAGTCGCTTCGGGAAAGGTAAATCTGAAGGGGATTGTTACCGATATATTCAGTCTTGAGGAAGCACAGAAGGCAATGGACTACAGCGTTAATAATAAGGCTGATGTGGTAAAAGCTGTTATTAAAATCGCAGATTAGGCGTAAAGAGATCAGACAGGGGCAATTGCGCTCCTGTCTTTTGTAATTAAAATTTGTTTCTACATATAGAATTAATGGGTTTGTGTCTAATTCAAAGCCATATTTCCCCATACTGGAGGAGTCAGGCTAGAAATTCCTTCCACCATCGTATCATGATCGTTCTTGAATAAATGGGGGATATCTTCTTTAATTAACGAAGAATCCCCTTTTTTTAATACAATTTCTTCGCTGCCCACAAGAAGGGTTAAGGTTCCGGACAATACAGTTACGATTTCTTCGGAATGGTGAACAACGGGAAGTTCAGAATCCTGAGTGTGGGGTTCAATGGTAAACCGGATCATCAGACTCTGGGGCAGAAATTTGTGGGAAGGGAGGGGGCTTAGGAAGTTATAAGTAACGGATTCCTGGTGGTTGTGCATTCGAATCTGCCGGTCTTCCCGAATCGTAAGAGCCTCATCTTCCTCGTAGTCCAGCAGCAGATAAAGGGGTACATCCAGAGATTTGGCGAGTTTTCGAAGGGATGAGAGGGAGGGTTCAACCTGCCCGTTTTCCACCTGGGAAATGTATCCAATGGAAAGTCCGGTTTCTTCCGCCATATTTTTCAGTGTTAAATTTGCTTTTTTACGGTATTGTTTGAGTTTATCGCCAAGCATAGCATCCTCCTGATTGTTCTTTCTGTGTTTCGTTTTGTCTGAACTGATTATAGCATATCTAAAAATAAAAGGGAATCATTTTAAGTAATACTAAAAATCAAGAAAACAATTGACATATATTTTTATAAATAGTAATATTAATTTAAATTATACTTAAAAATTTTAGTATTTATAAAAAGGAGAATGAAACATGAAAATTGTTGATGTGAAGTTGGAAAAAATCCGGATTCAGTTAAGCGAGCCTTTCCGGGTAGCGTTTGCCGTCATTGATTATTCGGAAAATGTACTGATCAAAATCATAACGGATGAAGGGATTGCGGGATATGGTGAAGCGGCGCCTCTGGCATTTGTAACAGGGGAAACCATTGAAGGAGTACTAGCGGCACTTCAGATGTTCCGCCAGGGACTGATTGGAGAAGATCCTCTTAATATTGAGCGGATACATGCCCTTATGAATGGTGCAATAGCAGGAAATACATCTGCAAAATGTGCAGTCGATCTGGCACTTTATGATATCCGGGGCAAAGTGATGGGACAGCCTGTGTATAAAGTACTGGGTGGATATGACAACAAGGTAGTCAACGATATCACCATTGGGATGGATGAAACTGATAAAATGGTTGAAAAGGCAAGGCGTTACGTGGAGGAAGACGGTTATCATATCCTGAAGATTAAGACCGGAAGCAGCCTGGAAAAGGATATAGAAAATATACATAAAATACGGGAAGCGGTTGGAAGCCATATCCGCCTTCGGGTGGATGCCAATCAGGGCTATTCGGTGAGTGATGCGGTAAAAGCGCTGGATGCCTTTGAAAAGGCGGGGGTGGAAGCCGTGGAACAGTGCCTTGCTGACTGGGATATGGAAGGGGCGGCATGGATACGCCAGAAAGCCAGAGGAATCAAAGTGATGTTAGACGAGTCTATTCACAGCCCGATTGATGCGGCAAAAGCCTGCAGGCTGGGAGCGGCAGACACTCTGAATATTAAGCTGATGAAATGCGGCGGACTGTATCAGGCGGAGCAGATCAATGCCATTGCAATGGCTAATGGGGTAAACTGCATGGTTGGCTGTATGCTGGAAACAAAACTGGCCATCACGGCAGGAATGAGCCTCGTTGCATCTAAACAGAATATAACCGAAGCGGACTGCGACAGCTTTCTGTACTATAAAGATGAATCAACAGGTATGACCGGCGGATTCACAAGGGAGGGAGATATTTTTACTCTTTCTGACAAGCCGGGATTCGGATTAGATATTAATTTCTAAAAAAACGTTCTAAGGAGGAAGAGATCTTAATGACATTACCTATTTTTAATTCTACGGAGAGCTTATTGGCGGTAGTATTTATCATGATTGCGTTTAGTATGTGGCTGCAAAAATATTCCGCGCTGAAAAGTATCGGTCCGGTACTGACTGTTATCGTGATCGGAATTATTTTATCCAACTTAAAAATTGTGCCGGGAAGCCATGAATTATATGGTACGCTTGGGACCTACTGTATCCCCATTTCGGTATCCCTGTATCTGCTGAATGTGGATTTCCAAGGCTTAAAAAAGCTTTCCAGACAGCCATGGATTGCAATTATCTGCGCTGTTTTCAGCGTGAGTATCATCAGTGTGATATTTGGAGTCATATTTGGAACAATCATTCCGGAAGGCTGGAAAGTAGCTGGCATGTTCGTAGGTACCTACACA
Organism: Robinsoniella sp.; assembly: GCF_034124845.1. Lineage (NCBI taxonomy): Bacteria > Bacillati > Bacillota > Clostridia > Lachnospirales > Lachnospiraceae > Robinsoniella > Robinsoniella sp. Next base: position 917 of record NZ_JAWYAJ010000511.1, on the reverse strand, counting down.
GGCGGAAGTGCAAACCTGACGGCAATTGCAGTAGGGCTTAATACGGCACAGGAAACCATTGCCTCTGCAAATGCGGCTGATTATGTAATCGGAATCCCGGTACTGATTCTTTTATTTGCAATGCCGGCAATTCTGCGGAAAATGAAATGGATTGAAAGAGTATGGCCATATCATTACACCGAAGAAGAACGCCAGGTAAGTGACGGTTCCGGCAGTCTGATGGGATCCGATACCTGGAGTATCCGGGATATTGCTTATCTGCTGGCACTGGCCATTACCATTTCCACAGTTGCCGGGGTCATATCAGCCAAACTCTTTCCAGAGTCATTTATGAGTGCAGGTAAAATTCTTTTAAATACAACGATTTCACTGATCATGGCACAGCTTCCAATGGTTAAGAAGCTGAAAGGAAATATGAGCCTTGGGCTGCTGTTCGGAATGATGTATCTCTCTACCATTGGATTTATGGTGGACATCCGTGCATTTTTTGGCTCCACACTGGCAATTACGTTGTTCTGTGCCTGTGTTATCTTTGGAGCAATGGCACTTCATCTGCTGATATTGCGTTTATGTAAAGTGAAATATGAATATGCGGTTCTGTCAATAACCGGAGCCATTGCTGACGGTCCGACGGCTGCGCTGGTAGCTTCCGGCGGCGGCTGGAACTCTCTGGTTGGAATCGGATTGATTATGGGTGTCATTGGCGGAGTCTGCGGAAACTACGTGGGAATAGGTGTTGCGTATCTGATTAAGATGCTGATCGGAGCTTAAAGGGAGGCAGAAATATGGTTCAATGGAAGCTGTATACCTTGGGCATACTGTACGGAATCTTCTGGCAGGAAGGGGACTGTTTTTCTTGCAGAACATTGGATTTCGCCAGCGGAAAGCTGACAGAAACGGCGGTATTTGACGAGGCA
>NZ_JAWYAJ010000510.1:0-20987 GCF_034124845.1 Robinsoniella sp. | reverse complement strand
TGCAGCAGCTTATATCCGGGAAGCTCCCAGTTATGAGGGTGCTATACTAGATACTCTGCAGGCAGGACAGGCAGTAACATTCCTAGAAGATGTAGGCGGATGGTATAAAGTAGAAGCAAATGGATATGTTGGATATGTAGGAGCCAGATTCTTTAACTAAAGGGATAACGGTAATTACATATATCCGCGCTCTAACCATTTTGCAAACAGAAAAAGTCAGGAAACAGTGTAAACAGATGCTGTTTCCTGACTTTTTTATGTAATAAATATTCAATACTTCAGGCAATCCAGTTAATTCTTATATAATTATCCAGGATATTGGAAAGGAAAAAAGAACTGACAAGAGCCATAAAAAATAGAAATATAAAGTTTTGATAATCCTGATCGCGGCTTCTTCGCAGACGCATGAGAAGCTTCATAAAACAGAAAAGAGAGACAAAGATGGAAAGGATAGCCGGTACATACAAAAGTGAGGAATTTCCGGTTGCCAGGACAAGTGCTGTACCCGTATTCAATTCATCAATGCGCACCGTCTGACCGGTAAATACAGGAAGCATAAGGGTAGCAGCCCAAGCTATAATCCGCAGGCAGGAATTGCAAAGAGCCAGAGCCAGAACGGTCATTTTGGTGACTGGATTCTTAAAACGTACTTTACAGAACAGGAAAGTGAATACGACAGCCAGCGTCAGCGTCAGCAGAACACTGAAATCCATAAGCGTCTTAATATCCAGGTCTAGATTCATTCGAAACCCGGAATCTTTTGGATAAAGGTACACATGGCCGATTCGCCGGAACCCGGTACTGACAGACTGCCCAAGCCTTGCCATGCTGAATCCGTGAATACATTCATGGAGAAATGTTGATAAAAGAAAGATTATATTGCAAATAGCAAACCATATGTATTTTCTCTTTGACATGGAATCCACCTCCTTTTTTTCGTTACTGCTATTTTACATCTGAGATAGAATAGAAGCAAGTTATATTTCTGTTACAAGTTTTTGGGGAATAATTAAAAAAGTGTGAAAAAAAAATCGCTTTTACACTGCTGATTTTTGAATCTACTAAGTCAGATTATGGTTTTCAGGGATTATGTTTGAAGATATATATGGAAAAATGATTAATTTTGTTGAAATATACCTACAATTTTGTTAAACTAATTTTAACTCTGCTCTGTTAGCGTTATAATATTTGAGGGCGTAAGAGTGTTAGATAATCTTAATTGGAGGGCAAAATGGAGAAAAAAGGACAATGGGCGTCTAGCCTGGGATTTATCCTTGCAACTGCGGGAGCAGCGGTGGGACTAGGGAATCTCTGGAAGTTCCCGTATTTAATGGGAAAGAACGGTGGATTTCAATTTTTAATTACGTATTTAATTTTTATCGCGGTATTGGGACTTCCGGTTATGATCACAGAGATGAGTATAGGAAGAATGACGGGGAAGGGACCGGTACAGGCATATGAGAATTTAAATCCCAAATCCAAAATTATCGGTATTATGGGTATTTTATGTGCGTTTATTATATTATCTTACTACAGTGTTATCGGCGGATGGATTTTAAAATATATAGCCAGTTATGTTACAAGCATGAGTGCACCGGCGGATTTCAGCGCATATATCGCAGAGCCGGCAGCGCCTGTCATCTGGCATCTGGTATTTATGGCGTGTACCGGATTTGTTTGTTATAGAGGCACAAAGGGAATTGAGAAAGCTTCACGGTTTATGATGCCTGGACTGCTGATCTTACTGGTGATCATTGTAATACGATCCCTGACACTGCCTGGTGCAAATCAGGGTGTGGATTTTGTATTTAAAATGAACGGTGGATTTGACCTGAAGTCGGTACCGGCTGCATTGGGACAGGTATTTTATTCACTGAGTCTGTGTATGGGAATTACGATCACTTACGGCAGCTATTTAAACAGAAAAGAAAATATCCCTAAAAATGCGCTGATTGTTGCAGGTCTTGACACCTTCGTTGCGATTTTGGCGGGGCTGGCTATATTCCCGGCGGTTTTTGCATTTGGACTGGAACCGGCTCAGGGACCAAGCCTGACTTTTGGAACACTCCCGAAAGTATTTGAAAGTATGTCCGGTGGATGGATTTTTGCATTGCTGTTTTTTGGACTGATGTTTTTTGCAGCCTTAACTTCTGCCATAGCACTTTTGGAATGCGTGGTGTCCTCTGTATTGGATCATTTTAAATGCAAGAGGAGAACGGCGGTAATTTTCGTCGCATTGGGCGTATTTCTGCTGGGTATTCCAAGTGCCCTGTCGTTTGGAGTATTGGGAGATGTGACCATCTTAAATTATTCTGTTTTTGATTTTATGGGGATGCTGACAGATAATATTCTGATGCCTATTGGCGGTATTCTGATGTGCATTTTTGTAGGCTGGATCTGGGGACCGAAACGGATTCTGCAGCATGTGGAATCGGACGGGATTTCCTTTAAGCTGAAAAAGGCATGGCTGATCTGCATTCGGTTTATTACACCGATTCTGGTTGTAATTGTAACGGTTATGGGATTCATGGATGTTTACCGCACAATTATGAAATAAGAGTGTTGCTGTAACTTTGAGCATCCGAAGGGTGTGAACAGTAATATAAGAGTTGGAAACAGCCCTGCTTTTAAATACTGCTTTACTCCTTCGGATAAATGTGGTATTCTTATCAGAGAAAAAGACAGGATGTGTATTTCAGTGAGTTTACGGTTATATTGGATAAATAGATATTATGATAAAAATAAAAGATTAAACATACGAAACAAACTTTGCAGGTTACTTAGTAACCTGCTTTTTTTGTGCTTTAGTGTAGTAATATAACAGAATTATTTTATGTAAAACTTTTATATACAACCACGTGTGTAAAGTGTGGCACACAGCTGTCAAAAAAATTCTTATATAACCAGGCAGTAAAAAAACAGGAAAGAGGGAAACTTATGTTATCACAATTATCAAAAATAAAAAATGTTTTCTTTGTATTTTTGGGAAATACGATTTATGCACTTGCAATTACCATCTTCATTCTTCCGAATCAGATGATTACGGGAGGCACCACAGGACTGGCACTATCTTTCCACCATTATTTTCAAATTCCTATTTCGGCATTTGTATTCTGTTTTAATGCCGTTATGTTTATCCTGGGAGCTTTTATTTTGGGGAAACGTTTTGCCCTTACCACACTGATCAGTACCTTTTACTATCCGCTTATCCTGGGCGTGTTCCAGAAAATTCCCATACTGGAGCATGTCACAGGTGACAGGATGTTATCTACCATCTGCGGCGGAATTATGATCGGCTTTGCAATAGGATTTGTAATTCGTGCCGGTGCCTCCACCGGTGGTATGGACATTCCGCCGCTTGTACTGAATAAGAAGTTTGGGCTTCCGGTTTCGGCAATGCTATATATCTTTGATTTTACAATTCTGATACTGCAGATGATGTTCTCGGATTCGGAACAGATTGTATACGGTATTCTTCTTGTACTGATCTATTCCGTTGTTCTGGACAAGATTCTCTTTATGGGAACTGCCCAGACCCAGGTGAAAATTATTAGCAGTAAGTATGAGGAGATTAACAGGGAGATCTTAAAGCGCCTGGATCGGGGAACCACGTTTATCCATGCACAGACGGGGTATATGCAAAATGAACAGCCGATTATATTGACCGTTATATCCAACCGGGAACTGGTAAAACTCAATCAGCTGGTTATGGAAGAAGATCCAAAAGCATTTATGGTGATCAGCCACGTAAATGAAGTGCGGGGCAGGGGGTTTTCTGCTAAGAAAATTTATAAATAATAAATCAGCCCTTGACAGACCCGCTGAAAGTGCTATAATGACTTCAATATAAGAAAAGCTATGAAGGAAACAGTAACTGTCAGGAAGCAGTCAGAGAGAGAAACAAGTTGGTGGAAGTTTCTTATGCGAAATGTCAGCGAAGACCATTCCCGAGCAGCGGTGCGAAGTCGAGAGAATAAGCATTGCCGTATGCCTGCGTTAAAGGCTTGGATTTGTTAGAATCTGAAAGAGAAAAATTAAGGTGGAACCGTGCATTCTGATTAGTTTGCACCCTTAAACGTATGGCAGTTGTCTGTCGTGCGTTTGAGGGTGCTTTTCTTATGTTACTGCAATCTGGCCAGATTGTTATCCAATTTAAACAGGAGTTTATGCCCTGTTATCAAAAGGCAAAGGAGCTTGGAGCAGATGAAAGAAAAATTTGAAAAGAGTGTATTCTATCATACGACGGCGCATATTTTAGCCCAGGCGGTGAAACGGTTGTATCCCGGGACAAAACTTGCAATTGGACCGGCTGTTGAAAATGGGTTTTATTATGATTTTGATTGTGAGATTCCATTTACGGGAGAAGACCTGGAGCGGATAGAAGAGGAAATGAAGAAGATTATAGACAGCGGTTATGAGGTTGAATCCTTTGAACTGTCCAGGGAAGAGGCAATTTCTTTTATGAAGGAAAAAGAAGAACCTTATAAACTGGAGCTCATCCATGACATGTCAATGGAAGAAAAGTTTCGTTTTTACCGGCAGGGAGAATTTTGTGATCTATGCAAAGGCCCTCATCTAAAAAATACGAAATATGCAGGGGCGGTGAAGCTTACATCACTGGCGGGAGCTTATTGGAGAGGCTGTGAGAAGAACAAAATGCTCACCAGAATCTATGGAATATCTTTTGAAAAGCCAGCTCAGTTAAAGGAGTATCTGCTGCAGATGGAAGAAGCGAAAAAAAGGGATCACAGAAAGCTGGGGAAAGAACTGAGGCTGTTTGCCATGATGGACGAAGGGCCTGGTTTCCCGTTTTTTCTTCCCAAAGGAATGGTGCTTAAAAATCAGTTAATTGATTACTGGAGAAAAATTCATCAAAGAGAAGGTTACGTAGAAATATCTACGCCTGTGATGCTAAACCGCAAATTGTGGGAGACATCCGGGCATTGGGAGCATTACAAAGAAAATATGTATACGTCCTCCATTGATGGAGAAGAATTTGCCATCAAACCTATGAACTGTCCGGGGGGAATGCTGGTTTACCAGTCAGAACCCCATTCTTACCGGGAGCTGCCCATACGCATTGGAGAATTGGGTGTTGTTCACCGCCACGAAAAATCCGGCGCCCTTCATGGGCTGATGCGGGTGCGCAGTTTCGCACAGGATGATGCCCATATATTTATGGCAAATGAGCAGATCACAGAAGAAATCAAAGGGGTTGTGCGCCTGATCGATGAAGTGTACCGAAAGTTTGGGTTTACGTATCATGTGGAATTATCCACAAAGCCGGAAAACAGCATCGGAAGCCAGGAAGATTGGGAGCTGGCTACAAACGGACTTAGAAATGCGCTGGATGAACTTAACATGTCCTTTGTTGTAAATGAGGGAGACGGGGCATTTTACGGACCGAAGATTGATTTTCATCTAAAGGATTCTATTGGAAGGACGTGGCAGTGCGGGACGATACAGCTGGATTTTCAGCTGCCCCTTCGCTTTGGAGCAGAATATATCGGGGCAGACAGAGAGAAGCACCGTCCGATTATGATCCACCGGGTAGTATACGGCTCTATTGAGCGCTTTATTGGAATCCTGATAGAGCATTATGCCGGGAAATTTCCGGTTTGGCTGGCACCGGTTCAGACAAAAATACTGCCGGTATCGGAAAAATCCAATGTTTATGCCGGGAAAATCGCAGAGCGGTTAAAAGCAGCATCCATCCGATGTGAAGTGGATCAAAGAGATGAAAAAGTCGGGTATAAGATCAGGGAAGCCCAACTGGAAAAAGTGCCGTATATGGTTATCCTGGGACAAAAGGAAGAAGAAGCAGGCACGGTGTCAGTCCGCGACCGTGACAGCCAGAGAACCAGTCAGATGTCCCTGGACGAATTCATAGAATTGATCCAGAAAGAGGCGGTATACTGATTGCCGGACTCTTTTTTTGCTGCCAGTTCTTTTCGGATTTGCCCGGGGGTACATCCGTAGACATCGTAAAACATCTTACGGAACAGTTTATAATTGGTAAAGCCATGCTGTTCCAGGAGCGACAGCAAAGAGGTATCCGTACAGCAAAGATCCTGATAGATACAGTTGAACCGGTACTGGTTCAGATATTCCACAAAAGTGATGCCCATATGCCTTTTGAAAAATCGGCAAAAATATTCTGGTGTAAACCCGGCATAGGATGAAATTTCACTTAAAAGGATTTTTTCATTGGAATGCTTTTTCACATAATCCAGAATGGGTCCCAAACGTTCCAGGTTCCGGGTGTTTTTCTCCTTTGTATCAGGGTCAACCGGCACCTGGAAATTATGATAGAGCATATAAAGCATCTCAAAGAGCAGACTGGTAAATTTCAAATGGGAACCCATCGGCTTCTCCTGGACCAGTACCGCCATCTGCAGAATAGTTTCTTTCATCTGGCAAAGCTTTGTACGGACAATTTCACTTTCCGGGAATTGAGGAATTACAAAACGAATAGTATCGATTTCCGGAATATAATTCTTGAGCATAGGGTATGGAATCTGAAGCAGGATATAGTCACAGTCATTGAGGCATCTGGTGCTGTGCAGATCTCTGGGATTTACCAGGATCAGATCATCCTTTTCCAGAACCGTGGTCTGGTTTTTAATGATCGTTTCCAGTCGCCCGTCATTCATATACAGAATTTCGATACACTCATGCCAGTGACCGGGAATATACATTTTCGAAATCAGGATATGTTCAAAATTAACATGAAGGTCCGAGACCAGACGGGTCTGCTCATAATAATAATTATCCATGGTAAGAGGATGCCTTTCTTTTACAAAGTAGTAGATGCTTTGTGTTAAGCATAGCATAGGAGGAAATCCGGGTCAAGTGAACAAATCGGTTCAATCGTACAATCCGGTCAAGCGCACAACCTGGCTCAATCGTACAATCCGGTCAAGCGCACATCCTGTCTCAAGAGCAAAATTATGCTCAATCGTACAACCTGTCTCAAAGATAAATAACGCAGCCCACGCATACCAGATTTTCTATGGCGGTGTCCTGCTGGTACAGCTTTGGAATGATAATTTTTGCACCATTTAATTCATCCAGAGAAACATGCAGTGTTTCTTCCGGCTGAATTTCCTTTTGAATGATTTTCCCACCTGTTTTCAGTGTAAGATAGTAAGGTGTTCCATGGGTGTGTAAATATCCCGGCTTGTGGGCAGGAAGGATGGTAAAGGCTATGGAATTGCTTTCCGGCTCCGGATTGCTTACCAGAATAGGTCCTTTTGAAATGCAGGTTTTAAGGGAGTGTATGGCGTCTGCCAGCTCTCTGGCGGTATCGCCGCCCTTTTCGCCGGGGATGTAGGTAGCAAACTGTCCGCCCATATCCCATATTCCATGGAGGTCCATACCGCAGGTCATGGCCAAGCGGTGTCCTTTCAGAACCAGGGATTCCCACCATAACAGCCCCCGTTCATTTACTTCGTGGAGGGGCTCCGGATTGTTGAAGATCTCAATGAAATCCAGCGCGGAGAAGTCCGTTATTTTCATATCAAAGCGGCATCCTCTGGCAAACGGATGACCGTAGGAGAAAGGATGGGCAACACCCGTTAAAGCCCCTTTTTCCCTGGCAGCCCGGAACAGCAATTCCGGTTTGTGAAGATTGATATTTTCCCAGGGAACATATTCCTGAAGGTTCAGGCAGAGAATATGCCCATAATAAGTCGTATATTCCATGCCGTAAATGCAGTCGATGGGATGACCCATATCTTCCAGCAGGCTGCGGATTTTGCCATGTCCCGAAATGGTATTATGGTCAGTAATGGCAAATGCATGGGCTTTGTCCTTTACCATTAGTTCAATGAGCTCCTGACAGGTAATGCTGCTGTCTGATTCCGTGGTATGATTGTGCAGTTCTAATCGTTTGTACATGCTGTGCGCCTCCCTCCTGCAGATACGGTTAATTGATAGTGGGTATCATTTTGTATCACATTAAATACCAGCAGAGTAACCTTTAAGACCCCTTCCAAACAGGGCTGGACTATACAGCCTTCCGTGGCTGTCTGGGGGGTAAAGTACATGTGGCGTGTAGTTAACTGACGGTGTACGCACCCGATAAACGTATCATTTAATGAAGCAAGTGTATGTATTTCTGTTTTCATATCATTTTGGATGACTCTTGTAATTTCTTCATCAGAGGAAGAAGTAATCCCATATTCCTTTTCCACAAGAGATTTCATTTCCTCTTTTAATTCATCGGTAATCACAGCATAGTGTTGTTTGTCAAAAGTAAATTCAATATCCAGTTCATTGTAAGTGTGTTCCAGGCATACCGTATATGAAATCTGACCCACGAAACCTTCATTCAGTGTACCTGTTACGTGATATAATTCCTCCATAAGTACCTCCGGTTGTGTATTTTGATAAACTATACTACATTTAAATTAGAGTTACAAGTGGAAAAAACTATAATTATGAATGGATTTAATGCTGATTTATATAAAAAATAGTGTGGATTCTGGAATATTTTGTGATATACTGTTTTTTATAGTTTGTTGAAAAGCTGAAAGAAAATATTGATAAGAGAAAGGAAGCCACACTGGAATTCCTTCAGCTTTCTAAAGAAGTGGCTGTATGGCAGGCAAGCCTGTGAATACAATGGGTAAAAGGATGATAGTAGGAGTGCCAAAAGAAATCAAAAATAATGAAAACAGGGTATCCGTTACGCCGGCAGGGGTATATACCCTGGTGCATGGGGGACATCAGGTAATCGTGGAGACGAATGCCGGAGAAGGCAGCGGATTTACAGATGAGGAATATTTAAATGCCGGTGCTGAGATAGCGGGGAGTGCCGCAGATGTATTTGCAAAAGCGGATATGATCGTAAAGGTAAAAGAATATGTGGAGTCAGAATATCAATATTTAAGAGAAGACCAGCTGGTATTTACCTACCTGCATATTGCAAATGATGCCCCTCTGGCAGATGCATTACTGGATACGAAAACTACGGCAATAGCATATGAAACGATCCGGGGTAAAAACGGGGGACTTCCGCTGCTGGCTCCAATGAGCGAAGTTGCCGGCAGAATGTCTGTACAGGTTGGCGCTTATATGCTTCAGAATTATAATGGCGGAAGCGGAGTGCTTCTTGGAGGAGTACCCGGAGTTATGCCCGGAAAAGTCGTGGTTGTAGGCGGTGGAGTGGTTGGCTTAAATGCGGCAAAAGTAGCGACAGGCATGGGAGCCGATGTCACCGTATTCGATATCAATGCAGAAAGAATGGCATATATTGATGACATCAGCGGAGGCAGAATCCATACTCAGTTCAATAATCCTTACAATTTAAAAGAAGCGGTAAAGGAAGCGGATCTGGTTATCGGGGCGGTATTAATTCCGGGGGCAAAGGCACCGAAAGTAGTAACCGAAGATATGGTTAAAGAGATGAAAAAAGGCAGTGTGATTGTAGATGTTGCAATCGATCAGGGCGGCTGTGTGGAAACCTCCACCAAGATTACCACCCATGACAATCCCTGCTTTGAAAAGCATGGCGTTATTCATTATTCCGTTGCAAATATGCCGGGGGCGGTATCCAGGACATCTACAATTGCCCTGTCCAGCAGCACCCTCCCATACGTATTGAAGCTGGCGGATAAAGGGGTAAATGCGTTGAAAGAAGATCCCGATTTTATGGCGGGGCTGAACACGTATAAGGGAAAAGTAACCTTCCAGGGTGTGGCGGAAGCACTCGGCAAAGAATATACAGATCCAAAAACGTGTTTATAAAGTCAAGATTGACCTATATAAAAGCCAGTATTTCACTTTTTTATCCTTGTTAAATATAATATAATACGTTCATACAGAAAATAACCCGCCTTATGGCAGAGCAAATTAATTTCCTGTCCTGGGCGGGACTTTTGACCAATCGGGAGGATTTTCATTATGAACGTGAAAGAAATAGTAAAACAGATGACAGTAGAAGAAAAGGCCGGTTTATGTTCCGGTCAGGATTTTTGGCATACGAAGGCGGTAGAACGTCTTGGAATTCCTGCAATTATGGTAAGCGACGGACCTCACGGACTTCGTAAACAGGATCAGGAAGCAGATCATCTTGGAATCAACGAAAGTATTAAGGCAGTATGCTTTCCGGCAGGCTGTGCACTGGCTGCATCATTTGACCGGGGGATGACCACCAGACTGGGAGAGGCCCTGGGTGTAGAGTGCCAGGCAGAAAACGTAGCAGTCATTTTAGGACCAGCAGTAAATATCAAACGGTCCCCGCTGTGCGGCAGGAATTTTGAATACTATTCGGAAGACCCTTATCTGGCATCTGAGATTGCAGCAAGCCATATCAAAGGAGTACAGAGTAAAAATGTAGGAACCAGCATCAAGCATTTTCTGGCAAATAACCAGGAACACAGAAGAATGTCTTCCAGCTCAGAGATGGATGAACGTACTGCAAGGGAAATCTATCTGGCAGCATTTGAAGGAGCGGTAAAGCAGTCGAGGCCATGGACCGTGATGTGTTCCTATAACCGGATCAACGGGATCTATGCCTGTGAAAACAAAAAATACCTTACCGATATCCTCCGGGATGAATGGGGATTTGATGGTTTCGTAGTCAGTGACTGGGGAGCTGTGAATGACAGGGTTGAAAGCTTAAAGGCTGGATTGGAACTGGAAATGCCGTCCTCTTTTGGCATCAACGATAAAAAGATTACAGAAGCAGTTAAATCCGGCAGACTTTCCGAAGAATGCCTGGATGAAGCGGCAGAGCGGGTATTGAACATCGTATACAAATTTGTTGAAAACCGGGACGAAAATGCGGTATTTGACAGGGAAGCAGATCATAAACTCTCAAAAGAAATTGCTGCGGAATGTATGGTTCTGTTGAAAAATGACAACATCCTCCCATTGGATGAGAAATCCGATACGGTCTTTATTGGTGCATTTGCCAAAAAGCCAAGATACCAGGGCGGCGGAAGCTCCCACATCAATTCTTTTAAGGTGGAATCTGCACTGGACGCTTCGGCAGGAATGGAGCATATTACATACGCCCCGGGATTTATAACCGAAGAAGATGTTGTGGATGATGCATTGATTCAAGAAGCAGTGGAAGCCGCAAAGAAGGCAGAAACAGCCGTTGTATTTGCGGGGCTGCCGGATTCCTTTGAATCAGAAGGCTTTGACCGCAGGCATATGAGACTTCCGGACTGTCAGAATGAGCTGATCCGTCAGGTGGCGGCAGTGAATCCAAACACAGTTGTGGTACTTCATAATGGATCTCCTGTGGAAATGCCATGGATTCAGGATGTGAAAGCTGTACTGGAAGCCTATCTGGGCGGGCAGGCAGTAGGCGCAGCCACCGTGGATATTTTATTTGGGAAAGCGAATCCCTGCGGAAGACTTGCAGAAACATTTCCCCTGAGATTAGAGGACAATCCCTCCTATCTGTATTATCTGGGAGAAGGCGATAAGGTAGCGTACAGAGAAGGTGTATTTGTAGGATACCGCTATTATGACAAGAAAAAAATGGATGTTCTCTTCCCATTTGGACATGGACTTAGTTATACCAATTTTTCCTATGGTAATCTGAAGCTGGATAAAGATAGTATGAAGGATACCGATATGCTCAGTGTGTCCGTAGATGTTACTAACACGGGAACTATGAAAGGGAAAGAAGTTGTTCAGCTATATGTGTCACCGTTAAATAGCAGTATGATCCGTCCGGTTCGGGAATTAAAAGGATTTGATAAAGTCGAATTAAACCCGGGTGAGACAAAGACGGTGCACTTTGAATTGGGAAAACGGGCATTTGCCTACTATGACATGGAAGTGGGAGACTGGGCAGTGGAAAGTATCGATCATGAAATCCAGATTGGAAAATCTTCCAGAGACATTGCTGCGGCAGCCAAAGTCCATGTAGAGAGCACAAAGAAAAAGGCAAGGTCTTATGACCGGAATACGACTTTTGGAGATTTGATGAAAGATGAAAAGACCATGGAGATTGCAGAAAGTATTCTGAAAGGTATGGCTGTGCTGGGGGATGCAGGTGATGATGCACTGGGTGAGAGCACGTCAGCCATGAACGAGGCAATGATGATGTATATGCCAATTCGCGGTGCCCTTACGTTTGGACAGGGAAATATCAGTGAAGAAGAACTGGAAGAATTATTAGAAAAGATAAACCGGATTACAGATTAATATCCTGCACATCTATTCATACAATGCAGTAAAAGGGCAATTCACAACGAAATGTGAATTGCCCTTTATTTATTTCACTTTTATTCGTAACCCTGAAAAATTTTGGCAATGGGTGAATCTTCCGAGAGAATCACAGTTTTGTTATCTCCTGTCATGGAAGCTTTTAGCGCATCCAGACTTCTTACGTAGGAGTAGAAATCAGTCTTGCCCTCGTCTGCATAGGCTGCGGACAGAATTTTCATATATTCTGCTTCACCTTCTGCCGTGAGAATTTCTGCCTGTTTTTCCGCCTCGGATATTTTGATGGCTATTTCTTTATCGGTGGTATTCCGGATAACCTTAGCTTCTGACTTTCCTTCTGCGGTGTAAGTAGCCGCAATATTGTTCCGTTCCGATATCATACGTTCAAATACCGCTTCTTTGTTATCATTCGGCAGATCCAGCTGTTTGGTTTCAAATACCAGAAGCTCGATTCCGTACTGATCCATGTTATTGCCGATATTCTCCATGACCCTTGATGAAAGCACACCGTCACGGCTGGTTATAACTTCATCCTGGGTCATGCTGCTGATTACGTTTTTCGTTGCGTTATAGACCGCCGTGTTAATTCTGTTTTCTGCATTTGTCTGGGATGAGTTCAATGTCTGTGCAAACTTTAGAGGATCAATGATCTTCCATAACACGTAACTGTCGCTGATCATGGTCTTTTTATCTTTTGTAATAACATCGGATGGTACCAGATCAGAGAGCAGCGTTTCCTTTGGCAGAGTATCTGCTGTCTGGATAAAAGGAATCTTTAAATGGATTCCGGGGTCGGCAATTACACGGCTGACCTTACCGAACTGGCGAACCAGTTTATATTCATTTTGTCTGGAAATAACCACGGAAGATGCCAGTGTAACCACTGCAGCAACCGCTGCGAAACAGACTATAACTACTTTCTTCTTCATAATTTCGTATCCTCCTTATTGTGCATCCGTTTGCGGGGTTTCCGGGTTTCCAGTTTCGGCAGCCGGATTTTCAGCCGTATTGGCATTGCTGTCCTTTGGTGTATCCGACTGCTGGGTACTGTCTTTTTCCGATTCCTTAACCTGTTTGCCAGAGGTATTATTCTCTGCAAATGGTTCTAGAGGAAGTACCTTCTGAACACCGCTGCCGTTGTCGATTACGATCTTTAATCCCGGCAGTACGCTTTCCATGGTTTCATAGAACATACGCTGTTTGGTCACAACGGGATTTTTCTGGTATTCTTCATACATGGCATTGAATCTGGATGTCTGAGCCGTTGCTTCATTAATCCTGGTCTGTTTCTGTGCCTCTGCATCTTTGATAATCTGGTCTACTTTTGCATCCGCTTCCGGAATCTTTTCGTTGCGGTATTTGTTGGCATTATTAATTGCAGTTTCTTTTCCTTGTTTTGCAGTTTCCACAGCCTTAAATGCCTGCATAACTTCCTGGGTAGGCGGTGCAGAGTCCTGGATGGTAATGTTCACCAGCTGGAGCCCCAGATCCTGTTTTTCAATTTTACGGATGATCATTTCTTTGATCTTAGCCTGGATTTCGCTCTTTCCGGTAGTCAGAACGTCATCTACTTTATAGCTTCCGATCACGGTACGGATACAGCTTTGAGAGATACTTTTTAAAATATCCTCAGGACGCTGGGAAGCATATAAATACTGGACCGGTTCTGCAATGCGGTACTCCACAAAAAAATCTACATTAATAAAGTTGTAATCCGATGTAATCATAATGCCTTCGGTGTCTATGGTCTGGTTGTTTTCAATCGTGTAACCAATCGGAAATCCCTGAATGGTTGTATTCACTTTCTTTACCTGCTGAATACCCGGAATTTTAAAATGAAGTCCGGTCTCTGTGACTGCCTTGGGTTTTCCAAGAGTGGTAAGGACAGCCTGTTCCTGTTCCTGAATCTGATAAAAGGATCCGGATACAATGAAGACGGCTGCCGCCGCAGCTGCAATAATGATCGCTGCCTTTTTTGCACCTCTGGCTGTTTTTTTAACGTTTTTCTGAAAATTTTTTTTTGATTCATTAAAAATGTTATTGTTCATGTTAGGGTTCCACATATAAATCCTCCTCGTAATAATCCGGCAGATAAATATCTTCCATGGCAGAAATTTATTTGCCTCTCCATCAAGTGGTTCTAAGCTTAAATCTAATTAAGCTCTGAAGTGTGTCTTATCATTTATCATAAGACAGGCTTCGGTTACGAAAGAAAAAGGTATTAAAAAAAGACTTTTATCCCAGACTGACTGCTGGAATAAAAGTCTTGCTAATTACTTACATGACGCGGATATCGCTATCGTTCTGACGCCTTCATGTACCATCTGGTTTATCTTTGCGATGGTAGCTACTCCCTTTTCTTTGTTAAAAGATTATCACAAATTGTCGAAAAATGCAAGTACTTTTTAAAAATTTTACAAATAAATCCTGTTTACGTTCCTGTTTATTCCTGTTTAACAGGTTGCTCCTCCGGTCAGATGCAGTTTGGCATCCAGAATTTCCTGTTTTCGGTCTAATAGGTCGTTTGCAAGAAGCTGTTTTTCTACATTTTCGAAGCCCAGGCGTTGGATGGTGGTGGAAAAACGTTCCCCGGTCTTTCCCTGTTCCCGGAAGAGCAGGATGGCTTTTTCGATTACGTCAAGGGCTTCTTCTTTGGAAGTAAATACTTTATTTAATGCCTTTCCAATGGCAATGCGTTTTCCCCATCTTCCACCAATATAGATTTTAAATCCGGGAACGCCTTCTTCAATGGCATCAAAACGGCATTTACCGATACAGCGGCCACAGTTATTGCAAGCTTCTTCATCAATTTCCAGGATGCCGTCAACTACTTTTGCAGCACCCACCGGACAGGCTGTTTCCACGGAACATTTTTTGCATCCGTTGCAGCAGTCCTCTTCGAAGACTGGAGTCATCTGTCCGATGATACCGATGTCGTTTAAATCCGGCTTTACGCAGTTATTTGGACATCCGCCTACGGCAATTTTAAATTTGTGCGGCAGTTTCACCGTGTTGTAGCCAACGTAGAAACGGTCGTGGATTTCTTCGGAGATTGCAAATGCATCTAACAAGCCGTATTGGCAGGTAGTTCCCTTACAGGCTACCACAGGACGCACTTTAGAGCCGGTACCGCCGGTCACCAAACCTGTTTTGGAAAGATAGGTGCGGAAATCTTCAATTTTATCAAATGGGATTCCCTGTACTTCGATGGTGAGCCTTGTGGTCAGAGTTACGACTCCGTTTCCAAATAAATTCGCTGCCTCTGAGATACACTGCATTTGATCTGCCGTAATTTTACCATTGACAGTGATGATTCTTCCTGAAAAATTATCAGTTCCTTTGTTGCTTAAAAATCCTAATGCTTTTACACGTTTTTCTTCTTCTGGTTTGATTGTTAAAGTTGCCATATTTTCCTCCTGAGTTATGTAATCATAATTATTTAATTCGGACTTCCATCATTTCTAATGACGTTCTGTATTTGCTGCTTATCCTTCTATTTCATTAAATGCAGTTCCGCCCTCTAAGACTTTGGTATTGGTATATCCATAGTATTTCAGACGGTTCTGGAGCATGTAGGCACGTTTGCCTTTGCTGCATATCAGCAAAAGTTTTTCGTCGGTGTTTAATCCTGGAACAGGTGCATTTACAGAAGAAAGGTCTATATAACGTGCTCCGTCGATCTGGGGGGTTATGGATGCATCAATAATCTGGTAGCCATCTGCTTTGCCTTCCTGGTATTCAACAGGAGTAAATGTTTCAAATTCACCGCTTAATTTATTTAGTAGAATATTGACAGTCTGAGTAAATGGGTGGATGGCTGTAGAAAAGGGTGGTGCATAGGCTAGGTCCATATTTTCAACAGATTCCAGATCAGCGTGGAGGGTGATTGCGGTAGCAGCAATATCTACCATTTTGTCAACGGCGCCCTTACCTGCAACCTGTAAGCCCAACAGTTCATGTGTGGTTTTGTCGGCTGTCATTTTTACAATGAAGGCAGATGCTCCGGGATAATAGTGTGCTTTGTCATCCACTACGGAAATAACGCTGATTACCTCTCTGCCGGCGGCAATGGCAGCGGCCTCGCTCAGTCCTGTTTTTCCAATATTTAATTCCGGCAGCTTACAGACACCTGTACCCAGTACCCCATGGTAAGAAAGCTGCTTTTCACTAATATTTTGGGCTGCAATTCGCCCTTCTATATTTGCGGAGGACCCCATAGGTGACCAGGCATGTTCTTCTGTTATGGCATTTGTGACGCTGGCACAGTCTCCAATAGCATAGATATCTTTATCATTTGTCTGTAAGTATTCATTCACCTTTATGGTCTTGTTAGGCATTAGCTCAATACCTGTATCAGAGAGAAAACCTGTGTTTGCACGGATGCCAATTGAAAGAATAACGGCATCGGCTTTCATTGTACGCCCGGAAGTCTGGACTTTTTCTACCTGGTTAGTTCCAAGAATGGCTTCTAACCGTGTGCCGGTAAAGGACATGATACCGTGATCAGCCAGGTGGTTCTCAATATATCCTGCAAACTCTGTATCAAATCCCGGTAAAATCTGATCTGCCATATCAATGACAGAAACGCGCACACCTTTAGACACCAGATTTTCAGCAACTTCCAATCCAATGAAACCGGCACCGGCAATAACCGCCCGTTTGATTCCGGAGGTTTCCAGTGTTTCTCTCAAAGAAATTGCATCTTCTGGTGTTCTCATATAGAAAACATTTTTTAAATGGATCCCGTCTATTGGCGGAATAACAGGACTTGCACCGGAAGCAATGATTAATTTGTCATATGAATAGACACAAGAATTATTTGTCTTCAGATTCACAGCGGTGACTGTTTTTTCAGCCCTGTTGATATGGGTTACTTCGGTTTCGGTGGATACTTTGACACCAGTCTGTTTTGTAAAGCTTTCCGGTGTATTGACGATCAGTTCTTCTTTATCTTCGATTACACTTCCCACATAGTAAGGAAGACCGCATCCGGCATAGGAAATCTCAGCGCTTTTTGTAAGAATCTGTACGTCATATCCCTGGTTTTCGCGTTTCAATTTTGCAGCTGCTTTTGTGCCGGCAGCGACGCCTCCAATGATTAATACTTTCATATGTACAAAACCTCTTTTCCTGTTATATGTATTACTATAACACTTGTTTATTAATAAGAAAAATGATATTATCTTATCATAAACATAGGTAAAACCTATAGTAAAATTTGGAAGAAGGAACGCATATGACAATCAGGCATCTGAGGATTTTTGTAATGGTAGCAGACTGCGGAACCATGAGTCTGGCAGCGGAAAAGATGTTCCTGTCCCAGCCTACAGTGAGTCAGGCAATACGGGAATTAGAAGAACACTATGGGGGACTTTTGTTTGAACGTTTGTCAAAACACCTTTACATCACGGATCTGGGTGAAAAGCTATTGGGATATGCCAGGGAAGTTCTTCGCCAGTTTGACTATCTGGAAGAACAGATGCTGAGCAAAAAGCAGATGAAATTGCTGCGTGTGGGAACTTCAATGACCGTAGGAACCTGCCTTTTGCCGGATATGGTGCAGCGGTTTAAGAAGATGCAGGAGGACGTGGATATTTTCGCCTGTGTGAATAATACGAAAGTGATTGAACAAAAGCTTATGGATGGGGAACTGGATGTGGCGCTGGTTGAAGGACAGGTCAAAAGCCCTGATCTTGTAGTGAGGCCGTTGATTGAAGATGAGCTTGTTTTGGTATGTGCCAATAAACATCCCTTTGCCGGAATGAAAAAGCTCTATTTCTGCCAGTTGGGAAACCAGAAGTTTGTAATGCGGGAAAAGGGAAGCGGAACGCGGGAGCTATTTGAAAAAGACCTGGAGAAACACAGGGTTAAAGTAAATGTTGCCTGGGAAGTAGTGGGAACGGAGGCTATTAAACATGCCATTATAAAGGATAACTGCCTGAGCGTGATAGCTTACAGGCTGATAGAAAAAGAGGTACGTTCC
Organism: Robinsoniella sp.; assembly: GCF_034124845.1. NCBI lineage: Bacteria > Bacillati > Bacillota > Clostridia > Lachnospirales > Lachnospiraceae > Robinsoniella > Robinsoniella sp. The sequence continues at coordinate 2,815 of NZ_JAWYAJ010000510.1, read as the reverse complement.
GGAGAAATGTATTTGTTTCGGGAAGACACTAACAGATGGAAACGCAGTTTTGACCTGGTTTATCACAAGGATAAATTTATCAATGATGGCATGAATTCCTTTATTGACTGTCTGCGATTTTACGGCAGCGGAGAGGGATTTGAAGGATTGCAGATAGGTAGGCTGTCAGAGGGATAAATACATATGGGCAGAAAAAAGACCAGCCCCCACCGGGGGAGCCAAAAGAAATGTTAAACAAAGGAGCAAAAGTCATGAGTGATCATGGCTTTTTTTATTTCCTTATAGTTTTCTTATAATTGAGTTGTATGATACTACTAACAAAAGGAGAGGAAGCTGTATTGCAGGCGGCTGCAATCGGCGGCAGGTGTTAAAATGAATATTATTTTAGGAACTAATAATTTATGTAAAAACTTTGGGACGCAAAAAGCGGTGAGCCGCGTTTCTTTAAAAATACCGGAAAATTCAGTCTATGGGCTGCTGGGTGCAAACGGGGCAGGAAAATCCACAATTTTAAAAATGCTCACAGGAATGCTCCATCCAACTTCGGGAGAGATATTTTTTGAAGGGCATTTGTGGCAGAGAAAGGACCTTGCTAGGATTGGTGCACTCATAGAAGCGGCACCTCTTTATGAAAATCTAACTGCAAGAGAAAATCTAAAAGTCAGGACAACCGCGCTTCAGATTCCGGAGAAAAGAATTGAGCAAGTATTACAGACGGTAGAATTAACCAATACAGGGAAGAAAAAAGCAGGACAGTTTTCCATGGGAATGAAACAGCGTCTGGGCATTGCAATTGCCCTCTTGCATCATCCGAAACTTCTGATACTGGATGAGCCTACCAACGGACTGGATCCTTTTGGAATTCAGGAACTGCGGGAATTGATCTGTTCTTTTCCTAAAAAGGGGATAACCGTTATCATTTCCAGTCATATTTTAAGCGAAGTGAATCAAATGGCGGATTATGTGGGAATTATTTCAGGCGGCATTCTGGGATATCAGGGTAAGTTCAACAAAGAAGACGACCTGGAAGCATTATTTATGGAAGTGGCGGGAAAATACCGCAGAGAGGGGGAGATCTGATGTATCACTGTATTGTTTCAGAAAGAATAAAAATAAAGCATACATTCCTGAAAATATTGTGTTATGCGGCACCGCTGTTAACCTCATTTATTTCCCTGTTCCTGGCTTCTAATTATGCACAGGTGGATAATTTTAACTGGTGGTATGGAATGATTATGCCCGGAATGCTGACTATTGCCTGTACGTTAAGTGCCGGAATCGACAAAAAGCTAAAGGATCAGGCGGTGTTGGTTATGCCGGTTAAAATGAAAGATATATGGTATGCCAAGATTGTCGTTATGGCAGAACGATTTGCTGTCTCCTGTCTTTTGATTCTGGTCGTTTCATTTGTAGAAGGAATTCTGTTTCAGGATAAAAGCTATCCCCATGTTTCCAAATTATCTAAGCTGGCTGGAACGGCACTTATGATCAATACATCTCTTTGGCAGATTACGCTGTGTATGTTTTTGGGATATAAGATTGGTATTTTCCCAACCTTTATCGTCAATCTGGCGGCCTACATTGTCTTCAGTGCTACGGTATCTTTGAGCAACTGGTGGATAGCAGTACCTTATGCTTATACAGCAAGAATGATGATCCCGGCAATAGGGATTCTGCCAAACGGTCTTATGGCAGAACCGGGGAGTTACACCTTTTCGCCGGAGCTGATGTCAAAAGGAGTATATCTGCCGGGAATTCTATTATCCATACTTCTTTTTGCTGTGATTACTTACCTCACAGGCAGATGGTATGAAAACAGGGAGGCACAGAATTAATGAAAAGTTTATGTTGTTTGATAAAGGCTGATTTTATCAAGATGAGACATACGGCATTTTATCCGGTACATATTCTGGTACCGTTGCTTGGAAATATTCTTTTTCTGGGATATTTTATAATTTCGCCCTGGGAACCGGCAGGGAAAATACAGGCTTATTTAGAGGTAGTGGCTATTGCATTCCCGTTAATCGGTGCAGTAGTAACCGCGATGGCGGCGGAGCAGGAGGCGATGGCGGGAGGATTTAAAGAAATGCTTTCACAGCAGTATCCGAGATGGGAAGTATGGATCAGCAAATTTCTCACGCTTTTTCTGACCGGACTGGCAGCGGATATTTTTGCAATCGGCACTTTTTTGCTGGGATTCCGTTTACTGGTGGGAGGCGGTCAGGTGGAATTGCCCATTTTTGCAGGTGCAGCTTTGATCATCATTTTTTGTCAGATTATCATGTATACGTTTCATCTAATGGTTGGAATACGTTTTGGCAGAGGGGCACTGATGGGTCTGGCAGTAGTGGAATGCCTCGTGACGGCTCTGATGCTGACCGGGCTTGGGGAAGGACTATGGATGTTTTTGCCTTGTTCCTGGGGTGCCAGGCTTTGCGACTATTTTTTACTATATTACCGGAAAGGACTGTTTTTTAATCAACTGGGGGTTCCTACAGCCGGAGGGATATTGGGGGCAACCGTGATTGTATTTATATTATATCTGGTTTGGAGCGGGAGGTTTGAGGGGAGAAAAAATTAATTTCTGTGCTGGAAAATTATGTTAATTTATTATAAGATGAGACACATTGTAACTGGGTATCGTAAACAATTAGATACCCGGTTTTGTTTTGGTTAGAATTAGAGATTACCCGGTTATCAATTCATACAAATCTATTGTTTGGAGAACAATAGAGAGTAAATCCATTATGCTGGAGCTTTTTTTAAAATTGCTTTCTGGCAGCTGTGCGTCACACTTTGTGGGAGATTTGTCCCG
>NZ_JAWYAJ010000509.1:0-3179 GCF_034124845.1 Robinsoniella sp. | reverse complement strand
TACATTGTCATCTCTTACAGAACCCCCAGCCTGTGCTACAAACTTAACACCGCTCTTGTGTGCTCTCTCAATATTATCACCAAATGGGAAGAATGCATCGGACCCAAGTGCTACATTGTCCATTGTCTTCAGCCATTCCACTTTTTCTTCTTTTGTCAATGGTTCCGGTTTCACGGTAAATACTGCTTCCCACATACCGTCACGCAATACATCATCATAATCGTCTGATACATAGACATCTATTGCATTATCTCTGTCCGCTCTTCTTACGCCTTCTTTAAATGGAAGATTCAATACTTTTGCATGCTGTCTTAAATACCATACGTCTGCTTTATTACCTGCAAGTCTCGTACAGTGTACTCTGGACTGCTGTCCGGCACCGACTCCGATTGCCTGTCCGTCTTTTACGTAGCATACTGAATTGGACTGTGTATATTTTAATGTAATCAGTGATATTAATAAATCTCTTTTTGCTGCTTCCGGCATATCTTTAACCTGAGTGGGGATATTCTGCTGAAGCATTTCTTTATTAATTACAATATTATTTCTTCCCTGCTCAAATGTGATTCCAAAGATGTCTTTTGTTTCCTGTACAGCCGGTACATAATCCGGATCCATCTGGATCACAACGTAATTTCCGCCCTTTTTCGCTTTCAGGATTTCCAAAGCTTTTTCAGAATAAGAAGGTGCTATAATACCATCCGAAACTTCTCGTTTAATATATAATGCAGTCGCTTCATCACACTCGTCTGACAGTGCTGCGAAATCACCATAAGAAGACATTCTGTCTGCCCCCCTTGCACGGATATATGCAGTGGAAGCATCTGTTAACGGGCAGCCTTCAACAAAATAGATCTTTTTCATTGTTTCATCAAGAGGTTCTGCTACAGCTGCACCTGCCGGACTTACATGCTTGAAAGAAGCTGCTGCTACCATGCCTGTTGCGGCCTTTAATTCCTTGACTAACTGCCAGCTGTTAAAAGCATCCATAAGATTTATGTAACCTGGTCTGCCGTTTAAAATCTTGATTGGGAGTTCTCCGTCTTTCATAAAAATCTTAGCTGGTTTCTGATTTGGGTTACAACCGTACTTCAATTCGAATTCTTTCATCACTGTTACACTCCTTTTAACTTGCTAATGGTTTATTTGATAAAAAAGAGCCTACTACCCGGGCTCTCTGCCCAGACGGTCGGCTCATTATCATTATACTTCACGTGGTTAATTCCACTTCCGTCAGTCGTATAACTAAAATCAACATAACATTTTTTGCTGGAGATGTCAAGATCTTTTTTCGGGATCTTTCCGACGATCTCTAATCTCAATACCTTATTTCCCTGAATCAATGCCTTTAACTGCTCATCCGTCAGACCTGTCTCTTTCAGGATATCATCTTTGGATTTTTGTTCCAGCAGTAATCTCATAGTGTCGGTTTCAAGGTTTTTTTGTTGTCTGGATGGAGTATTAGATTAATTCTAAAATCCCCCGGACATCCTTTATCACACAGTCTGCACCTGCGTCTTCATAAATTCTGCTTACCCTGTCCAGTTCCACCTGTTTTTCTTCTTCGGACAGTGCTTCATATTCCTCCTGGGTAAGTGCCATTTCGGAACTGCCTTCCAGGATGCCCACAGTATATACGCCGGCATTTTTTCCTTCTTTTATGTCCGATACGGTGTCTCCTGCCTTTATTACGCTTTGAACAGATGATATTTTAAGGGTCTCCATATTTTTGAAGATCATGAATGGGTATGGACGTCCCATGCTGCCTACAGAATCAGGGCTGAACCATGCATCCGGTTCATATCCGGCTTCCTTTGCCTTTTTGGTGACGATGTCCATCATCATATCAGTATAGCCCGTTGTTGATCCGATTTTGATTCCTTTTTCTCTTAGTTTTTCTACTGTTTCCAGTACATAAGGCTTGGGCTGTGCAAAACCATCCAGAATTCCCATTAATTTACTCTCGAATAACTCATAGAGCTTTTCCACATCACTTTCCCCGGATGGAGCCTGATACTTCTCAACCCACAATTTCTGTATACGGGGCATTGCAAGCATGGTACGGATATGGTCTCTTTTCAGCATACCCATGGGCTTTCTTACTTCTTCCATAGTCGGTTCTATCCCAAAGTGCTTAAATACTTCTACAAATGCCTGCACCGGTGCAAAACATCCATAGTCTACGGTGGTGCCTGCCCAATCGAAAATAACTGCTTCTATCTTATTCATGTTCTGATCTCCTTTTTCTTTCACTGCATGGTATCCTATTGTAACAGTTCAGACAGGTATGCGCATTTACTGCGCATACCGTACGAAAACCTAGAGCCTGCAGACATCCAGTCCTTCGCCGAAGGCGAATTTCAATGGGCTGGATGTGTAACAGTTCATGCTGTCTGAACTGTTACATCTTATTTGTACTGTCCAAAGAAAGCTTCCATAATCTCACATAACTTTTCGATATCTTCTCTGTAGATCTCTCCGATGTTGCCGATGCGGAAGGTATCTGCTTCTGTTACTTTTCCAGGATAAATGGCATAACCTCTTTCCTTGATATAGAGGTACATTTCCTCAAAAGAGAATTTATGCTGATCCGGATAGAAGAAGGTTGTGATAATCGGTCCCTGAAGCGCTCCTCCGATATATGGGCGAACCCCCATTTTTTCTAATTTTTCAATCAAGAGTCTGTTATTGTCATAGTAACGTTTGCTTCTGGCTTCGATTCCGCCTTCTATATGAAGTTCGTCTAATGCTTTTGAAAATGCCAGAACCACATGGGTCGGGGATGTAAATCTCCATTTTCCATCCTTGTTCATTGTCTCCCACTGATCATATAAATCCAGTGACAGGCTTCTTGCCTTGCCCTTACTTTCCATCAATTTCGCTTTATTGGCTATAATAAAGGAGAATCCCGGAACTCCCTGGATACATTTATTGGCACTGCTCACGATGAAATCTATACCCCATTCACCAACCGGTATTTCCACGCCTCCAAAGCTGCTCATTGCATCTACGATAAAGGTACGTCCTCTTTCTTTTACAACCTTTGCAACTGCCTGGATATCATTTAAGATGCCGGAAGTTGTTTCACTGTGTACCATAGACACATGTGTGATCTGAGGATCAGCATCCAGCAATTCCGCTATTTTTTCAGCATCCGGTACTTTGTCATAATCCTGCTG
>NZ_JAWYAJ010000508.1:0-2826 GCF_034124845.1 Robinsoniella sp. | reverse complement strand
TATCCGTTCATATCCGTTCCTCCTATCCCTGTCTGTCAAATTTCTTAATAATCGTTGTTCCAATAATACATATAATGAAGATTACAATTGCAATGGTACTGCCGTATCCGACCTTTCCAAATCCAAAGGACGCATTATACATATACATGGAAAGTGAAGTAGTTGCATTTCCAGGTCCACCTCCGGTGAGCGCCATTGCGGATTCAAACATCTTCACCGTTCCGGAGAAGCTGAATACCAGGCAGGTGATGGTTACCGGGCGCAGGAGCGGCATAAGAATGCTTTTAAATAAATTCCACGCATTGCAGCCGTCAATCTTGGCAGCTTCCATGACGTCATCCGGAATATCCAGCAGGGCACCGTAGAAAATAACTGCATAGAATCCCATGGAAACCCAGACATCCATGACACTTAATGCTTTCAGTGCGGTACTTGCCTGTCCAATCCAGGGCTGCACCCAGTCCTGAAGACCGATATTTGCCAGAATACTGTTTAATAATCCATAGTTTGGCTGAATTTCGTAAATTTTTGCGAATAATTGGCCTACCGCTACTGTTGGCAATACTACCGGGAAAAAGATCAGTGTACGAATCACGTTTTTAAATCTCTTTAACCAGAATTTAAATACAAGTGCCATACACAGTCCAAGAGCAACCTGACCTAACATAACCATGCCGATATACTTCAAGTTCACTACCAGGGCATCTTTAAAACGTGCATCAATAAATAATTTTTCATAATTCTTTAAACCGGAAAAACTCCAGTTCAGCCCAGGTGTGCCATCGTAGAATGAATATACGAATGACCAGATAACCGGAACGAATACCAGCCCTACATATAAGATCAGGCCCGGTATTACAAATAAAGCAATTGCTTTTTTATTTCCTAATACTTTATTCATACTTGCCTCCATTTGCATATCGTAAATCGTAAGCCCGCTCACGATACAGCCTTTATAAGTGCGTCTTTTGTCTGCATTTTGGGTATAAAAAGAGCGACAGGCCGAGATCCAGTCTAATACATGTTTCCATGCTGCTGTCTTTCCCTATTCTATCGCTCTGTTTATTTATTTCCGAGGATAAGAGCCTAATGGATATGCTTGCCTATCCATTTTGACCACTGCCGGTAGGTTATTTGCTCAAATCATACGCATCCTGAATGGACTGCATATATTCCTCCGGTGTCATTTCACCGTTAGCAAGAGTCTGAACGTTATCCTGTGCTGCTGTCTTAGTCTCATTATTCATCATTGCCTCAAACCAGGTAGCTGCATTTGTCACGGAATCTATGGTATTTACAACCTCCTGATTGATCGGGCTTAATTCACCATCAACCGTATATTTATATCCTTTTACAGATCCCATTTCCTTCATTGCATAATCGCCTGCATGTTCTACAAAATATTTTAACCAGTCAGCTGTGGCATCATCATACTTATCTTTGGAGAGTGCCAGAATGTTGCCGCAGTTCATAGGTACTTCCGTTGCCGGGCTAACGGATTCATCCACTACCGGAATGCTGAAATATCCAATTCCGTCTTCTCCTGCCGGGTTGTTTTCACTTGTGATGTCTTCCGTAAACCAGCTTCCGTTGTAGCACATTGCTGACTCACCAGCCAGCATCATATTTCCTGCTGTAGTCTGGTCAACCGTTGTAACACCTTCGCCAAAGTAACCCTTAGAAGCCATATCGGATACCTGCTTTGCTGCCTCTACAAATTTAGGATCCGTAAAGGAGAGTTCTCCTGATGTAGCTTTTGTCAGTGCATCCACACCCATGGTACGGATAACATATGCATTCACCAGACGGCTTAACGGCCACTTTTCAGATCCGCCGATTGACATTGGCTGAACGCCTTTTTCTTTTAATGTGTCACATACTTTTAATAAATCATCCCAGGTCTTTGGAACTTCCACACCTGCATCTTCAAATACCTTCTTGTTATACCAGAAGCCTTCGATATTTAGTCCCAGCGGAAGGTCGTAGATACTGTCGGTATTGGAAAGACCTTTTAAAAGGGTAACTGCGCCTTCTTCGATCTGGTCTGATACACCCAGTTTTTCTAATTGTTCTGATATATTTACCACTTTATCTGCATCGATCAATTCTGTCAGTGGTTGTCCGGCAACATAGGCAAACGCATCCGGAAGGTCATTGGAGGCCACTAATGTAGCAACCTTCGTGGTCAGGTCATTTGCAGAAACCAGTTCGAATTCAAACTCAAAGTTCGGATTTACTTCTTCCTGGTACTGTTTTGTCAGGTTATATAATAATTTTCCTTCTTTTGTATCTTCCGCCCAAATGGATAAAATCTTGAATTTCTTAGCAGGTTTGTCAGAATCTGCAGATGCCGTATCATTTCCGTCCTCACTATTATCTGCTGCGGCATCTGAATCTGTTTTTGTTTCAGCAGAAGTATCCGCTGCTGTTCCTGCCTGTGTCTCTTTTGTCGTTTCTCCTGAAGAAGAACCACATCCTGCTAAAGCCCCCATAACCATTGCTGCAGAGAGAATGGCTGCAAGTATACGTTTTTTCATTCTATTTTCCTCCATAAATCCTTCATTTTATAATTTAAATGCTGTCAGTTTTTCGAAAAACTTGTTATATATACATCATATCAGCTTTTAAAAATAATTATAGTCATTAATTTTTTATAAAATGTTAGGATTTTTTAGGAAAACTGAAATTTTCTGTCCGCGATCTCTTTATTTACAATTTCCCGTAGTTTCTGAAAAAACCGACTGCTATAAGGATAAGAAACCAGGGTTATGGGTTCTTCTGCTGCCTGTCTGATCAAATCCATAACATATTACATGGATGTGAGTT
>NZ_JAWYAJ010000507.1:0-1567 GCF_034124845.1 Robinsoniella sp. | reverse complement strand
GACAAGAAAAAATTTCTGGATATTGTCGCCTTAGTCCGGCGAAAAATAGAATTCAGGATTTTTGCTTATTGCATCACAGACACGGATGTACATATGGTGATCAGTACCCAGAATAGCAGGGTAAATACAAAAGTAATGAAAGAAGTAACCAGAGAGTTTTCCTGTTATTATAATCAAAGTTCCGATCATCGGCGGCAAAAGCGGATCTGCGGATATTATGAAAGCGAGAAAATCGAAGGCTGGGTGAATGTATTTAAATATTGTGGTAAGATACATTTGATTCCGGTTGCCTGCCATACTGTGAAAAATCTGGGAGATTATTGGTGGTGCAGTTACAATGATTACATTGGCAGATACAAAAGCGGAATTATTGATACAGAAGTATGGATGAACTATCTGGACGCTGACCAGGATGCAGCCCTTTTTAAATTTAAAGGCTATCATCGAAGGGAATGCAGACAGATTTAATCCTATATATATAATAACGAAAAAAAGGGAATACTATAATGCTTTTTTAAAAAATTAAAGAAAAATTAAGGTTTCTACCGCCCTGGACTTGTGCTACAATAAAGAAAGAAAATTGGCAAGGAGGAAAGGCTATGAACCTGAGTGAGAATATAACCGGAGTCCAGCATCTGGGAATACCGGTGGTGAATTTAAAAGAGGCTGTTGCCTGGTATGAAGGAAATCTGGGATTTAAAAAATTTCATGAAAAAATCGTTATGAATCCCTATAAAATTGAAGTTGCATTTTTACAGCTTGGAGATCTGGTTTTAGAGTTATTCCAGCCTTCCGGAAGCGAACTGGCTGAAGTGTCAGAAAGAAAAGATGGTATATTTGATCATTATGCCATTGATGTGCCTGATCTGGAGCGGTGCGTAAATGATGCAGTGGATAAAGGATTAAAATTTCATGCATCCACCGGCAGTGGAATTACTCATTATGAGCATCTCGGCAGAAAGGGTGTAAAAGGGGCAAATTTTGTCGGACCAAATCAGGAGGTTGTGGAATTCTGTCATGATGACAGTGCGGACTATGGCGCTAAAGCCGGTTTGCAGGGCTGGGCACATCTGGCGGTAAAGGTAAAAAGCCTGAAGGACTCTATGGAATTTTATGAAAAGCTGGGCTTTCATAAAACCGGAGGAGGGTATCTGGATACTCCGGATGGAAGAATTGAAATAGCTTTTGTATATCACAAAGGTTTTACTCTGGAATTAATACAGATGGTAGGTGCTGGTCTGGAAGAGCTAAAAACCAGGGGGGCAGGTCATATTGATCATATAGCACTGGATGTGTGTGATATTGAAGAAGCTTTTTATGAGGCAAAGAAAATCGGGCTTCAAAGCCTGGATTACCTGGTAAAAGAACTGCCGTTTTTCCAGTTCGGAGTTAAGTTTTTTACGGTAGTTGGACCAGACGGAGAAAAAGTAGAATTTAATCAAAAAAAGTGCTTGACATTTTCACGCATTTAATAGTATAATGACTAAGCGGTTTGGTAATCAGGCCGCTGACCATGGGATCTTAGCTCAGCTGGGAGAGCATCTGCCTTACAAGCAGAGGGTCACAG
>NZ_JAWYAJ010000506.1:0-7841 GCF_034124845.1 Robinsoniella sp. | reverse complement strand
ATTGCCACCAATAAACTGATTGACTGCCTGATGGAGCATATGGAAGCTGCACTGCAGGAAATGGAAGAAGGAAAATAGGAGGAGTCTGATATGGGTAAAACAATTCAATTTGGAATTATAGGATGCGGGCTTATGGGAAAAGAATTTGCAAGTGCCGCTGCAAGATGGTGCCATCTGGCGGTCCCTGCGGCAAAGCCTGTGATTGTGGCTGTCTGTGATGTAAATGAAGCATCTCAGAAATGGTTTACGGACAACTTTGATACTATTTGCTTTACCACCACGGATTACAGAGAACTTTTAAAACGGGAAGACGTGGAGGCTGTATACTGCGCCCTTCCCCATCTGCTGCATGAACAGGTTTACTGTGATATCATCCGCGCTGGGAAGCATCTGCTGGGGGAAAAACCCTTTGGAATCGATCAGAAAGCCAATGATAAAATCCTTGAGGCAGCTGCGCAAAATCCGGAAGTGGTTGTGCGGTGTGCCAGCGAATATCCCTATTTTCCAGCCTGCCAGGAATTAATCCGGTGGGTAAAAGATGACAAACTGGGAAGGATCATTGAAGTGAAGGCGGGATTTAATCACGCCAGTGACCTGGATACCAATAAGCCGATTAACTGGAAACGAACCGTGCGGATGAATGGAGAATATGGATGCCTTGGGGATCTGGGTATTCACGCAGAACATGTTCCTTTCCGGCTGGGCTGGATTCCCAAAAATGTATATGGGGTATTAAGTGATATTGTGAAAGAACGCCCGGATGGAAAAGGCGGCATGGCGCCCTGCGATACCTATGACAACGGTACAATGATCTGCCAGTGTGCTGATAAGGATGACAATGAATTTGCGATGTACATCGAGACAAAGAGACTGGAGCCGGGGGCAACCAGTAACTGGTATCTGGAGGTAAAGGGAATGGATGCCTCTGTTCGGTTTTGCTCGGATGACCCCAATGCTTTCCACTATCTGTTTTCCAAAGGAAAGAACCAGGCATGGAGCAGGGTGAATATCGGTACCAAACCACTGATTCCCACCATCACCGGAGATATCTTTGAATTTGGTTTTACTGATGCCATCTTACAGATGTGGGCAGCTTTTATATTGGAAGTGGAAGGAAAAGAGGTAGAATTTGGCTGCTTTACGCCAAAGGAGACCAGAATCTCCCATGCACTGCATACGGCGGCACTAAAGTCCTATCGGGAAAAACGGGCAGTGGATCTACAGGAAAATTTTCTGTGAAATGGAATAACAGATAAAAGGGTGCGGCAAAAAGCCGGAAAGGGGCAATATAATGAAAGTAGGAACCGTTACAGAAATTAAGAAACATGAATACCGCGTTGGTCTGACGCCAAAATCAGCAAAAGCATTTATCGACCATGGGCATTCGGTTTATATACAAAGGGGTGCCGGGGAAGGTTCCGGTTACGGAGATGAAATGTATGGGCAGGCAGGCTGCATTTTACTGGATGGGGCAAAGGATGTCTTCGATATCTGTGACATGATTGTAAAGGTAAAAGAACCGCTGGAACCGGAATATGGACTGATCAGGGAGAATCAGATTATCTATACGTATCTTCATCTGGCAGCGGATAAAGCGCTGACTGATGCCATGCTGGAAAGCAGATGCATTGGAATTGCTTTTGAGACAATCAGAGACAGGAATGGCGGATTACCCTGTTTAAAACCCATGAGCCAGATAGCCGGAAGATTAAGCGTACAGGAAGGCGCCAAATATCTGGAAAAGCCCTTTGGCGGAAGTGGCGTCCTGCTGTCAGGAGTCCCGGGTGTGGAGCGCGGTAAGGTGGTAGTGCTGGGTGCCGGAATTGTTGGGACCAGCGCCGTTAAAATCGCTGCCGGAATGGGAGCAGATGTAACGGTTTTGGATATTAATCTGAACAGGCTTGAATACCTGGAGGATATATACCAGGGCAGAATTAACACGGTTTATTCCACACCCCAGCACATACAGGAATGCCTGACGGATGCAGATCTGGTCATCGGAGCGGTGTTAATTCCGGGGGCGGCAGCGCCCAAGCTGATTAAAAGGGAATATTTAAAGAATATGAAAAAAGGCGCAGTGATCGTGGATGTGGCAATTGACCAGGGCGGATGCAGTGAAGCCAGCCATGTGACTTATCATGATGACCCGGTCTATGTGACAGACGGTGTGGTCTGCTATTGCGTTGGAAATATGCCGGGGGCAGTATCGAATACTTCCACCAATGCTTTAAATAATGCTATACTAAACTATGGGCTTTCCATTGCGGACAAAGGGGCAGAGAGAGCGCTTCTGGAAGATACAGGGCTTTTGGAGGGACTGAATACATACAAAGGGAAATTAACCTATCAGGCAGTGGCAGAGGTTTACGGACGAGCTTATACGGATGCCCGTACTGCAATCTTGTAAAAGACAGGAAGGTGTATTATGGGGATTGTTACACTAAAAGAAATACTAAAAGACGCAAAGAACCGCAGATATGGTGTTGGTATGTTTAATACCATCAATTTAGAGATGGCAAGGGCGATTATCGGAATCGCAGAAGAAGAACGTTCTCCTGTGATTATTGGTTTTGCCGAAGCCCATCTTCCGTATGCAAATCTTGAAGACATAGCGCCGATTATGGTGAAGTTTGCAAGGGAAGCATCGGTACCGGTTGCCATTCATTTTGACCACGGAATGACTTTTTCTTATATTATGAAAGCAATCCATTATGGTTTTACATCGGTTATGTTTGACGGCTCCACGCTTTCCTATGAAGACAATATCCGTCAGACAAAGGAAATTGTAAAAGTAGCCCATGCCCTGAATGTATCCGTGGAAGCGGAGCTGGGACATGTGGGAGGTGCCGAAGGCGGCGGTGACGACGGCCATGAGGAAATGTATACGAAAGTAGAACAGGCAGCTGACTTTACCGCCCGGACGGGAATAGACGCTCTGGCAGTGGCAATCGGTACAGCCCACGGTGAATACAGGGTTAAGCCGGTTCTGGATATAAACCGGCTTCGGGAAATCCGAAGTGCGGTGGATGTTCCTCTGGTTTTACATGGCGGGTCGGGGCTGACGGATCAGGACTTTCGAAGCTGTGTGGCAAATGGAATCAGCAAAGTCAATATATTTACCGATATGTCCAAAGCAGCAGTTAACACGATTAATGAAAATCTCTGCGGCGCCCGAAAGATTAATCTGGGGAACAGCCAGGAACTGATTGAAGGGATTGTGAAAGCTGTAATGCAGCAACTAAAGGGCTGCACCTGTTCTTCCATCAGCTATCCGGAATTAATAAACTATACCATAGACGGCATTAAAGCCGAAGTCGGCAGCAAGATGCGTTTGTTTGGAAGTTCTCAGAAAGCATAAATGGAAGGGAGTGGGGACGATGGTAAAACATATCTTATTCTGGGCATTAAAACCAGAGCATAAAAAGGACGTACAGGAAATCGTATCAGAGTTAAACGGAAAGTTTCAAAAGATTATGCCACAAATAAAAGGACTGCTAAAAGCCGAAGTGGGTGCCAATTATAATGGGGGAACTTATGACTTTGCTCTTTATACGGAATTTACAGACAGAGAGGCAGAAGCGGCATATCAGGGACACCCTGAGCATCTGAAGATAAAAGAGTATATAAAGGCTGTTACAGATGGTAAAGTTTGTGTGGATTATTTTGCTGAGTAAAGGCAGATGGTTTTCTCAGCATGATAATTTCTGGGTTGTGGCGGGCTATTCTTTATTGGATGCAGAGCAGTATATTTCTGAAGTTTATGTGTAAAAGTTAAAAGTGTTTGCTCTTAAACCAATAACCCAATAAAAAAGGATAAGCCAACTAAAGGTTTATCCTTTTTTGTATGCCATTCTGATTGAATATAATAAGAGAGTTTTAGGTATCAAAGGGATGGGAAAATCAGCATCATCACATTTTAGCCTATATCTAAATTTTCTTTATAATATAATAGTAAAAATAATTGACAATTAGTTGGTACTGTGGTTTAATGTAGTTGTAATCGCTAATAAAAGTCGTATTTACAAAACTATAATGTACAATATGACGAAAAAGTCGGCATAATTTTGTGTAGGAATGCCGAAGGACGAAGGAGGTTTTGTAATGAAAAAGAAGTTAGTAGGAATGATTTTGACAGCAGCGATGGTAGTGACCATGACAGCAGGCTGCAGCGGCTCAGGCGGGCAGTCATCAAATGAAACAGCTGGTTCTCAGAAAGCGGCAGAAGAAACTGCTGCCACTCAAAAAGAAACAGGTGAAACTGTGGCTGAAGAAGAGACAAAGGCCGGCAGCGAAGCTTCAACAGGAAAAACAAAACTGTCCATCACTTATGTGGATTCTTCCGGTGAGGGAGAGAACAGCTATTTCCACAAAGAAATAGCCCAGGCATACGAGGGATGGGACAAAAAAGATCAGGTAGAACTGGATATACGTCCAATAGTAGCAACAGAAAGTGATTATTTTACAAAGGTGCAGCTGCAGATGGCAGATGCCAGTACAACACCGGATATTTATTTTGAAGATACCTTCCGTTTGTCGGCAGATGTTGCCGCGGGATACATAGCGGATATTACAGAATATACCAAAAATTATGAAGATTGGAACAATGATTCTTACTTAGAAGCAATTAAAAAAGGTGTTATGGATCCCGATGGAAATGTCTATGGAATTCCATGCAGTACAGATAGCCGGGGACTTCTTTACAACAAAGAAGTATTTAAACAGGCTGGACTTCCGGAAGACTGGCAGCCGAAGACCTGGGATGATATTTTAAGTGCATGCCGTACCATTAAAGAGAAATGCCCGGATGTGGTTCCCATGTGGTTTAGCGCTCCGGCAGCAGGTGGAGAGTCAACAACGATGAATACCTATGAGATGTTCCTCTATGGAACGGGGGAAAATCCGCTTTACAATGAAAGCACCGGAAAATGGGTAACCAGAAGCCAGGGAATCGAAGATTCACTTGGATTTATGAAAACTATTTTTGATGAAGAACTGGGCGGAGAAATTTCAGAGCGTATGGATGCTAACGAATGGCAGTACGGCGCAGATTATATGAGACAGGATAAACTGGGAATTTATCTGATGGGCAGCTGGTTTGCAACTTTCTTCCAGGAAGGCGGCAATTATCAGTGGGACGGATATGAGGAAAAAGTAGGATTTGTACCAATGCCGACTCAAAAAGGTGACAATGGCGGTTATATTACCATGTCAGGCGGCTGGGCATGGACGGTAACCAAACTTTCCAAGAATCAGGAACTGGCATTTGAATTTATTACAGAGCTTATGAAACCGGATAATTTCAAACTGCATGTAGTGGGATCGGGAGCACTTCCAACCAGAGATATGTCCGATTATCCGGAGATTACCGGAAGACCATTTAATGATGAAGCGACCAAGCTGTTAGGAGAGGCAAAATTCAGACCGAAGAATGAAAAGTATGCGGAAGTTTCCACCCACATTGCACAGATGGTGGAAGCAGCTGTAACAGGAACCGAACCCAAAGACGCCATGGAAACATTTGCGACAAGTGTGGAGTCCATCGTAGGAAAAGAAAACATTCAGGAATAACACAAATTCCGCAGCAATGCAGAGGACGGGGGATATATGAAAAGAAAATCAAGCAGTGCAGTAATGTCAAAATTAATTTATCTGGTGCCCGCTCTGGTCGTAATCCTCATTTTCTTTATGTGGCCAATCATAATGACAATTTACTATTCCTTTACGAATCTGGCGCTGACCGGAACGGCTGCTGCCAATTTGGAATTTGTGGGCCTGGAAAATTATAAAAAGCTGCTGGATGATCCTGCAGTGATAAACAGTATAATCATGACGTTGATTTTTACGGTTGGATCCGTGGCAGGACAGAGCCTGCTTGGATTTATCATCGCATATCTGATGAAACATAAAAATAAAACCTTCCGAAGAATTGTGGGACCTATTATTTTAGCAGGGTGGGTCATGCCTGAAATCGTGTGTGCGGTATGTGCATATTCCTTTTTCAATGACAAGGGAACTTTAAATGCAATACTATCCCTGGTGGGCATTTCCAAAATACCATGGCTGTTTAAGTATCCGATGTTTGCTGTTATTCTGGCGAATATCTGGCATGGAACCGCGTTCTCTATGATGGTATATCAATCGGCACTGGATAACGTATCGGAAGAAGTACAGGAGTCGGCAAAATTAGATGGAATCAGCAGTCTGCAGAATATATTCTATATTATACTGCCGATCATCAAAGAAACCATAATGACCAATACCATGCTGATTACCCTTATGACACTGGGAGGCTTTGGAATGATCTACGTTATGACCGGAGGCGGACCGGGTACGGCTACCCAGACTTTGCCGGTACTGATGTATATCCGGGCATTTAAGAACTATCAGCTTGGGTACGGCACGGCGATTTCTATGATTTTACTTGTGCTTTCTGTCCTGTTCAGTATTTTCTATACCCGGATTGCCGGAAAAGAAATGGAGGAAGGGTCATGAGGGAAAAAAGAAATAAAATCATTGCCTATGCGGCGTTAAGCATCATAGCAGTAGTATTTCTTCTGCCTCTCTGCTGGGTTGTGCTGGCGTCGGTTGACGCCACAGCCAACCTCTCTGTGAAGGCACCGGATTTTACGCTGGAGAACTATAAAAGTGTACTGACCAATAAGTCCAACTATTTGTCATTTCTGAACGGGTTTGTCATTTCCTTTGGACAATCCGTATTGGTGGTGCTTCTTGCGGGACTTGCGGCTTATCCGTTATCCAGGTATGAGATGAAGCATAAAAAACTGTTTATGCTTTCCATGCTGTTTATGACATCTCTGCCCATCGCAACAATAATGGTACCTGTTTACAAAATGTTTTTGACGGTAAAGTTATATGACAACCTGTTTGGTGTTATCTTGTTTATGACGGCATCGTCCATGCCCTACTCCATATGGATGATGAAGAACTTTATGGATGCAGTGCCTATGGAACTGGAAGAAGCCGCCTGGGTAGACGGCGCAGGTAAGTTAAAAGGAATTCAGAAGGTGATTGTACCCCTTATGGTACCGGGAATATTCACAATTGCCATCTATACGTTTTCCGGAAGCTGGGGGAATTTTCTCGTGCCGTTTATCCTTATATCCAGCAGTGAGAAGTATCCGGCGGCAGTTACGCTGTATCAGTTTTTCGGCACACATACCGTTTCCTATGGTCTCCTGGCATCATTTTCCATCATCTATGCGCTTCCGTCCATCATACTATACGTGTTGACGCAGAGATATATGTCCAAGGGATTCAGCATGCAGGGCGGAACGAAAGGTTAAAGAAAGAAGGTGTATTAGTGAATACAATTGAGAAGTATCTGAAACTGAAAGAGAAAAAAGGAAAAAATTATTGGGAAGAACGTATTCTTGCCCAGCTGGGATACCTGATTCAGTTAAAAAATGGGGAGATTCCAACTGATACGGCGGAGGTAATCGAACATCTTTACCAACAGGAGAAAGAAGAGGGTGCAATTACAAAACAGGAAGCATCCGCTGCAGAAGAGAAACTGATCCATTACAAAGAGTCTGCTAAGAAATTAAGTGTCATCTGTGCAGGGCATGCCCACATTGACATGAATTGGATGTGGGGATACCAGGAAACCGTGTCTGTTACCATTGATACCTTTCAGACCATGCTGAATCTGATGCGGGAATACGAAGATTTTACATTTTCCCAGTCCCAGGCGTCTACCTATGAGGCAATTGAAAAATATTGTCCCGACATGCTGCCTGAGATCAAAGAACAGATCAAACGGGGAAAATGGGAAGTTACGGCATCCACCTGGGTGGAACCGGATAAAAATATGACCGGTACGG
>NZ_JAWYAJ010000505.1:0-18874 GCF_034124845.1 Robinsoniella sp. | reverse complement strand
TTCTTTGTACAAGAGGGATCTGCACCTGCCATACCATCAAATATATATAATTCATGATTTTGGAGATAAGCAGTTAACTTCCCTTTAATCCCATTGAACTTTTCCTGACTGATTGGGCGGTTTACTTTTCCCCATGCAATATCATTATGGATTCCTTCAGAATCTACTACAAATTTATCCTCCGGAGAACGTCCCGTATATTTTCCGGTAGTGACTACGAGAGCACCTGTGCTGCTTAATTTGCCTTCTCCATTGATAAGTGCTTTTTCAACCAGTTGAGCTGGACTTAAATTGCGGTAAACAGATTTTGGATTCATAATGCCTAATTTTTCAAGACCATATGTATTCATATATTCCTCCTATTTCCTTTGCTGCCATATCTCCTGTCTTCTGCATTTTCGCTTTCTGTTATATTGCATTAGCAATGCCGGCGCCTACAGTGATATGTCAATAAATGCTTGTTGTTTTGTACAAATCGTATTATACTATTCCCGAGATATAAAATAAAATAATATTATTATATAGTGTCCATAACAATATTCTATGGAGGAAAATAACATGTCTGCAAATTTTGAATACTATAAAATTTTCTACTATGTTGCAAAATACAAAAGCATTACCCAGGCTGCAAATCTTCTTATGTCCAGCCAGCCGTCTATTTCCCGAACCATTAAACTGCTGGAAGAAGAACTGCACTGTAAGCTGTTTGTCCGCTCCCAAAAAGGCGTATCACTGACACATGAAGGAGAAGAATTATATGCCCATGTCCGTAGAGCCTGTGAAGAAATCTTTATCGGAGAAAAATCTCTAAAAGATATCTCCAACCTCCAGGATGGTCTAATCCGCATTGGTGCCAGCGAAACGGCTCTGCATGGCTTCCTGCTGGTGAAGCTAAAAAGCTTTCACTCCATGTACCCCAATATTAAGCTGTTGATTCAAAATGTCACAACCCCGGAAGCAATCGATCATTTAAAATACGGCAAAATTGATTTTGCCATCGTCACTTCACCCACAGATGCCTACACCCCCTTACAAGAGACAACACTTTTGCCTTTTCGGGAGATATTAATTGCAGGGAAGCATTTCAGACATTTAAGAGACCAGGTACTGCATCTGGAAGATTTAAACCAATATCCTCTGATCTCACTGTCCAGGGGAACCACAACTTTTGCATTTTATGAAAAAATCTTTTCCTCTCACAAGCTTTATCTGGAGCCGGATATCGAAGTCGCTACCACGGACCTGATACTCCCCATGGTTACCCATGATCTGGGAATCGGCTTTATTCCGGAAGAATTTGCCGCAAGGGCAGTGAAAGAAAAAGAAGTTTTTGAAATACGGGTTGCGGAAGAAATCCCGCCGCGCAATATCTGTCTTGTAGAGAACACAAAATACCCCCTCAGCGTTGCCGCTTTCCAGTTAAAAAAGATACTTGGTGAAGAATAACACCCATGCTCGCTCAACTATCTGAGATAACCAGTTTTAACATCCAATAACTTTGTATTGCAACTATTATGTTAAAAAATACTCCTGAAAAGTTCAGAAGTATTTGAATAAACCATTTATTTATTTTTCTTCCTGCTGCCTTTAATCCATAATAATCAGAGCCATGAATACAAGATCCGAATCTCCCGTATTTACCAGTCCATGTCCCGAACCATCCGGTGTAAATGTAACATCTCCTGCCTTTACCGGACGTACATTTCCATTATCATCATAGTCACCTGTTCCGGATAAAATATAATACGTTTCACTCTCACCATGATGTTCATGGTACCCCAGGGTACTTCCAGGTTCAATCGTTACCTCTGCGTAAAGACCGCATTTGCCATTTAATTCTTTTTCACCAAGGATATGTTTGATTATAACATGTCCTTTTCCGCCACACATATTTTCTACTGTTTCTATTTTCATCTCAATTCCTCCTGTTTGTTATCACGAACTGTTTGAAATGCTTCCCGGTAATTAATTTTATCTGATGTTATAATTATAGCTCACCGAATATATAATTACAAGATTTTTTATGGCTGTAATGCCTGCATAGTTATACAATTTTGACAATTGCCGGTATGTGATTTATAATGAAAGAAAAAAGGAGCTGTACATACTATGATAATTGACGGACATGCAAAAGAGAAAGAAGCCATGAAGGAATTTCATAAGGGCAACCGACAGGAAGGCACCAAAATCCAGGATGAATTCGTAGAAGAACTCCGGGAGTCATTGAAGACACAAGACCATTGCTCCTGCAAAAAGCCCTGCAAATATCACGGAAAATGTGTAGAATGCGTAGCAATTCACCGAGCACATCGAGAACATCTCCCCAATTGCTTCCGCAGTATGGTGAATGAAAAAATAGCCGTGATCTCCGGTCTGACGGAAGATACCCTTATTGAAGATTTGTCCCGATAGTTCCTCTGTTCCCGATCTGCAGGAGATATTTGTCGTTTTATGGAATATTTTGTCGAACGATTTTGTTTGAATGCTCCCGTAGAATATGATAGATTTAAATTATATTAGCTAATGGCTAATATATTTCATAACTCACACCCGGTCCGCACAACCGGGTACCATTTTACCGGCTCCGGCGTAACAACCGGAGCTATCTTTTTTACAGTTTACGGCATTTCTATTCCATGTCCCGCAGCTGCTCAACAATATTCTCCTTATGCAAAAATTGATAAATCACCAGCGGAACAAAAATACAGGCAATTAAAATACCACCAAATACAACAAGCGTAGATCTAACCGGTATCTGAAAAGGAATTCTGTAACGGTTCATGGCATGGTATATGACAAAATCTATTGGAATTCCCAGAATCATTACAAAAAAGAAGGATACAACTCCATACAATGCGCCCTCGATCAGCAATACTTTTCTGATTTGTACCGCAGTCATACCAATACTTTCCAGGGCTGCAAACTCTTTTATCCTGTTTTCTATCCCTGCAGCAGTCATATTGCAATAGTTCAAAATAGCTAACAGGGTAAGGATTATCCCCAAACCGCCACCGAGGATTTTCAGCTGAGTCTCAGACTGCTTCATTTCATCATAGCTGTCAAATTTTGACTCTACCGTAACGTTTTTTTCACCCTTAAATAGTGCCCTTATGCTTTTATCCAATTCGTCATTAAACGGCTCATCATATTCAATCTTTAATATTTCGGTAACAGGCTCGCCTAGTATTTCCTCAGCCAGTCCATCACTGATTATGATACTCGGTAAATATCCACTGGAAAAAAATGTAACATCAGGAATTTCTGCCCCTATTTTTATCTGATACTGTTTTCGTTCATTATTCTGATCTAATTGATAAACGAGTTCCTTCCCCACTGCCTCGGTAACGGGGCTTCCCATAAGAAAGGGACTGATAAAACCGATATCACCTGACAAAAAGGCTTCTTTATTTAGGGTACCATCCATTCTTTTATTTATAAAATCAAATTCTGCCTCATCAATGCCCACAATCCTGCCGGTAAATAAATCTGTATCTTTTCCTTCCTTATAAAGGATCATCTGCTCCTCATAATCTCCTCTGGCAATGGGCATCTCTTCTAGCCTCGACAAATATTCCTTTAAAATATCTTCTTCGTAAGGAATCATTATTTCAGCAGAGCTGACTGTCCGGACTCCAGCAACACCCTCCATGGATTTTATCTGCTGGATGATAGTTGGCTGTATTCTTTGAACCGGCTTCTTATACACAACGGAAGAATTTAAAATTCGGATATCAAAATCTTTCAGCGTATTCAGAACATGCTTTGTACTGCTTCCATTTACCAGGGTTGTAATCACCAATAAGGCTGTAAGTGTTACAAAAAAAGAAGATAGTATAATAACTGCCTGCTTCTTCTCCCGGAACAAGTTCCTCCATGCCATGTATGTCAGTTTCCCTCCATTCTCACTGTTTTTATTCCTGTGAGGAGATACCATACCATAATATTTTGCTGCTTCAACCGGTGAAATATCTCCTGCTATGATTGCAGGTTTCCGGCTGCTGAAATAAATAGTCAACCCGGTAAACAGTGCCGTCCCCGTAAAAATGATAGGATGAAATACCACTGCTTTCTTAAACTGAAGGGTGGGATTTGCCAATTCCAACGCAGCCGGTACAATCAAAAACGATACCAATGCGCCCAGGATCATCCCTAAGGGTATGCCTGTCAAAGAATTCCACAGTACCTGCTTATGTACAAAACTCCTGATCTGCTTTGAAGTTGTCCCAATTGTTTTTAACTGTCCAAAAAACCGTACTTCCTTGGCAATCGAGATGTGTAGTACATTATAGATAAATAAATAACCACTTAAAACAATCAGGATAAACACTCCCAGCATTCCAGCCACAAATTTAATAAAGTCTTCCATCAGATAATAATCTGCGAATAACATCTGCCTTCCTTCTATAGACAATTTATCTTCCAGCATTTTAATATCTTTAACGGAATACAGATGATTTTTTAATGTTATTCTTAAAGAACCCTCAGTCATAACCGTTTGATCTGCTCCTGATTTTTCATAAAAATTCCTGGAAATAAAACCTTGGGAGCGTCCGGAGTAATCCCTGTAAAATCCGGACAGTACAAACGTTTTTTCAAGAGAAGTTTCTTTTTCTGACAGTATAAAATAAGACACTGGCAGTTTCATCCCGATTTCAGGCATATCTATGCCAATTCTTTTTAAGGTCTGGGTAGATAACATAACCTCGTTTTCATTATGGGGATACCTCCCTTCTATGAATTCGTAAACGGGTACGCACTGCTTTTCCCAGTTCGTTGTATCACTCCAGGATAAGGGTATATTCACTTCATTATCCTGATATTTATCAATCACTGCACTTTCTACGGTAATACCGGCATACAAAATTTCGTCCATGGAATTTGCTTTTTTCACCTGTTCTATTGTAGGTGCCGGAAGGCTCACATCAAATATCATTCCATTCATCATTACATTCCTTAAAGAAATTGCATTCCAATAACTCAATCCGATACTGCAGACAGCCGTTATCATAAATGACGTTAAGATGATGGCTGCAATAATCAATATATTTTTTTTCCAATTCTGAAAATAATTTTTCTTTGCCAGGCCTGCAATTACCTTTTTATTTTCTACCCGGATCATATTCGTCCTCTTACATAGATTCTACCGTCTTCTAAATGTATAATCCGTCCTGCCATCTGCGCAATTTCATTATTATGTGTAATCATAACAATGGTCTGGCAAAAACGCTCACTGGTGATCTTAATCAATCCCAGCACATCCTGGCTGGATTTACTGTCCAGATTCCCGGTAGGCTCATCTGCAAGTACAATTGCCGGCTTCGTAGCCAATGCTCTTGCCATTGCCACTCTTTGCTGCTGCCCGCCGGAAAGCTGCCCGGGCATGGCGTACTTCTTAGACTGAAGCCCCAGGATGTCCAAAATTTCATTGATATAATTTTTATCCGGTTTCACCCCATCCAGCTGAATCGGCAAAACAATGTTTTCATAAACATTTAACAGGGGAAGCAGATTATAATTCTGAAATACAAAACCAATCTTGCGCCGCCGAAAGATGGTTTGCTCATCTTTTGTCATACTGGACAGATTGGTCCGGTCTACAGTTACTGTTCCGGAAGTTGGAATATCCAGACCTCCCAGCATATGCAAAAGTGTAGATTTACCGCTTCCAGAACTTCCCACTATAGATACGAATTCCCCTTTTTCAATGGAAAGATCAACTCCATCCAGCGCCTTTACCACATTCTCACCGGCTCCATAATATTTTTTTAAGTCTTTGGTCTGTAAAATGCACATCTTTCATCCTCCTTGCTTAGAGCGCGTTTGAAAATTCTTTCTCGCCATCTGTTTACCTTACAGAAGAATCATATCAGATAATTCTTTCCGGGACCTTTCTAAAAGATGACAGTTTTGTAAGATTATAAGATTACCGCTGGCTAATTGCGGCTTAAAAACACGGAAAACAAAGCCCCCTGCCCCGGTTCTGAGATCACTTTGATATAACCGCCCTGCCTTACTATAATTTCTCTGGCAAGATACAGTCCTATTCCAAGCCCTTTCTCTTTCTGTACTTCAGGTGAACGATAAAAACGCTGAAAGATCAGACCCTGTTCTTCTTCTGAAATGCCAATTCCCGAGTCCTGGATATCAATTCTATAAAACAGCTCATAGGGAATAACTCTTATAATCACTCTGGTTTGTGAGGGCGAATATTTAATTGCGTTGTCCAATATGTTACTCACAGCCTCCAGGGTCCACTTTAAATCAAAGCTGCAGGATAATCCACATTCTTCGTACTCGATTACCATTTCTTTCTGTAGTGCATGCATCTCCACTTCCTGGCATGACAACAGCACTAATTTATCTATCTGTTCCGGTTGGGCTGTAATTGAAATCAGTTCATTCTCCAGATATGAAGACTTCACCAGGGCTTTAATCAAAAAGTCCAGCTTATCTGCCTGATTCTGAATCTGGTTTACAATTCCCATTATCTCTTCGGGCAGATATCTTCTTTCCTGCAGAATCTGTGAATACAACAGAATATTGGACAAAGGGATCCTGGTTTGATGGGATATATCCGATACCAGTGATTTAATGGTATCCCTTTCTTTAGCGGTTATCTGTTTCGTTTCCGTGGAAATTTCCAGAAACTGATTGAGCCGCTCTTCAATTGCAGACATCATAGATTCATCATAAACTGTCTGGCTATAATTGCCCGCTATGGCATCGTTAATCCTGTCTAATACCGTCTGCATCATTTTCTTAGTCGTCTTACGGTACCACAATATTATCCCTGCCGCTGCTGCCACAGTCAGGAATACAATGATGCCGCAGACAATTACTAGTATTTCCATACTTTCTCCATTTCATATTTTCAAGCCAGATAAACAACTGCCGGCATCATTCAGCTTACCCACACATAGCCCAAACCATATACCGTCTTTATATATTCCGGTTTCGACGGATTGTCTTCTAATTTATCGCGCAGTCTTCGAATCGTTACCGAGAGGGCATTATCCTCCACGTATTCTGTTCCATCTGGCCAGATGCGCTCCAGCATGGTAGTACGGGATAAAGTAATATTTTGATTCAGCACAAATAAATACAGCAGCTTCTGCTCCGTTTTACTTAATTCAATGGGTATATTATTTTTATAAAACTCCATCTTGGTAAAATTAAATACAAATGCATCAATCATATATTCTCCCGGACTTTCATCCGGTTCAAAACGCCTGAATAGCGCATTCACCCTGGCTCTTAATACCATAAGACTGAATGGCTTCGTGATATAATCATCTGCGCCGGACTCCAGCCCAGCTACAATATCCAGTTCCATATCTCTTGCAGTCAAAAGGATGATGGGAACCTTGCTGTTTTTACGTATTTCCCGGCATAGAACAAAACCGCTGCCATCCGGCAGATTGATATCCAGTACCAGTAAGTCAAAGGTCTGGCTGTTCATTGCTTCCTTTGCCGCTGCTATGGTAAAACACTGGGTAAACCGATAATTTTCTCTGCTCAGCGCCATAATAATTCCGGAACTCAATACTTCATCATCTTCTAACAGTAAAATTTCTTTCATTCTTCAATAAATCTCCTTGCATAAACCTTTATAAAAGGGTTTGTTCACATTTACACTTAATTCTTTTACAATTCTTTTAACGGACAGTCATAAAATATTCATATCTAAGCTTTATAGTAATACTTGTAAAACCAAATACTTAGTTAATAATCTTTTTCATAACTCGCCAGTATCTATAGATACTGGCCCTCCCTCTTTTATGGGGTAAATTTTATCTGTCATATTTTTCTTTGTCATCAGTCGGACATTTTATTCCTGTACATTTCACTGAATATCCAAAAACTGTATTTTCAGACTCACTCTTCACGAACTCCATTGTATTATACTATAATTTTCTTCATTGTCACAGTGCAACCTCATTTTTATTTTAGAAATATTTTCTTGCATAAATAGTCGATTCATAGCATAAAAGATGCTATTCAATACAACGCTGATCTCCTGCTGTTTTCTTATGCTATACTTTTTTTAAATTAAAGTTGATGCAAAATGGTAAGCAAAAGAGAAATGAGGCGTGAAAATTTATGAATCAAAAAAGTAATCGAATTTACACACGTCTATCCTGGGACGAGTGGTATCAATTAGCAAAAAAATATTACGAAGCCAATAAAACATTAAAAATACCTACTAAATACCAAACAGAAGGGGGCTTTTTGCTGGGACGCTGGATTGAAAGACAACGGGCTGCCTACCGCCAAAAAGGAACCTATCGGATAGATGCAAGAAAAATATACCTGCTGAATCAGATTGGAATGATCTGGACTCTGGAAATAAGAACAGAATGGGATACCTGGTATAACTGCTGCAAAAGCTACCACAAAGAAAATGGCAATTTAGATATTCCACGGAATATAATTTACCAGCAGCTGCCTCTTGGGGAATGGATCAGCTATCAGCGAAAGCGGTATTGGCAAAATAAAATGGACAGCCGCCAGCGGTTAAAGCTGGAAGAATTGGGCATTAGCTGGAAGCTTAGAAACCGCCGCGGATGGATGGAGTGGTATCAGGATGCCAAACTGTATTATGAAACTTACGGTAACTTAAATGTTCCTTTAGATTACGTTACAAAAGACGGTTTTCGGCTTGGATGCTGGATTAATTCTCAGCGGGAACGCCAGCGCGGTACCAGATTCTGTCTTCTTGAAAATGACAAAGAAGAAAAATTAAATCAAATCGGAATGCTGTGGGGACTTCGCGGAATGCGTTATAAAGAGCATGATGTGTATGAAATATCTTAATCGTATTAAACCATCAAGATTCCATGAGTACGAGATATGGAAAAAACATTGTTAATGCTACGCCAAACACTTTGACAATATTTCCCTTATAACTTATAATCAAAAAATAAGATATTACTAGGGAGGAATGTATATGGCATTGGTTATGATCATGTATTTGATTTATGCGTGCATATTTGTGGGCTGCGCTATATTATTGTACTGGATAATTAAGGTAGCTGTGAAGAGAGGGATTTTGGAAGCACATGATGAAATCCAAAGAAAAAATTAAAGAGTTAAAATTCGTTTATAGGTAAGCCCTGGGTACTATATGCCAGGGCTTATTTGAATTTTAATGATAACTGTCACTACTAATCCATAGACAAGTCCTGTCAGCAGAAACTCACATGTCAGCAATAAGTGCATATAATGCTATAAAATAACTATTGGTGCACATACATGAATAATGATCCTCCTGGAATTATGTTTCAACAGGGAAACATTATGCGAATTAATAATGCCTTCGTAGAAGATGTTTCTTGTTTTAATAACTCTAATGGAAGCATACTCGTCTCTTACTCTGTACCGGAAATTAATAATACAATTTCTATTCAAACCATTAGGTTAAATCTCAGCAATCAGACTATTGTAGTAAATTCTTTTGGACAAAGCATATGCTTATGCTGCATTCAAAGAGGTTCTGTGGTAAATGTCGCATTTTCACCAGTTATGACGGCAAGTATCCCCCCTCAATCAAATGCTTTCTGGGTAGCAGTTCAAAGAAGTTCCA
This sequence comes from Robinsoniella sp., assembly GCF_034124845.1. Lineage (NCBI taxonomy): Bacteria > Bacillati > Bacillota > Clostridia > Lachnospirales > Lachnospiraceae > Robinsoniella > Robinsoniella sp. The sequence continues at coordinate 9,291 of NZ_JAWYAJ010000505.1, read as the reverse complement.
TACTTCCGATACCGCCTTGGCCTCCTGTGCCTCCGAGACCTCCAAGGCCACCTCAGCCACCGAGACCTCCACAACCTCCAAGGCCACCTGTGCCTCCTGGACCTCCAAGACCTCCACAGCCTCCGAGACCTCCTGTGCCTCCTGGACCTCCAAGGCCTCCACAACCTCCTGTGCCTCCTGGACCTCCAAGACCTCCTCAGCCTCCGAGGCCCCCAAGACCTCCACAGCCTCCACGGCCTCCGAGACCTCCTGTGCCTCCTGGACCTCCAAGGCCTCCACAACCTCCAAGACCTCCTGTGCCTCCAAGACCTCCTCAGCCTCCGAGACCTCCTGTGCCTCCTGGACCTCCAAGGCCTCCGAGACCTCCTGTGCCTCCTGGACCTCCAAGGCCTCCACAACCTCCACGGCCTCCGAGACCTCCTCAGCCACCCAGGCCTCCTGGACCTCCACGGCCTCCGAGGCCTCCCCAGAGACCATACCGGCCAATGAGACCATCTTCAGTCACATTAGACTAAATAATTACAATATCTTTAGACTTAGCCCCAGTATAAAACCTGGGGCTAAGCAAAGTAAGAACGAATGCTCCCATTGTACTGTCTTCTAACCACAAAAAACCAAAGAAGTTTTCCAAACTCTATAATCCAAACCCTATAGATACTTTTGAGAAATTTTGTGCGCCTGTTCTTTTATGATACCTCGGAGGTGGTTTGGCTCTAGAACCTCTATGTATGTTCCAAAGGATAATATAAAGTTATACAGCCAAATATCTTCTGGCCACTCGACAGTTATTATAAAACTTCCATCCGGCTGCTGATCCACCATGCTTTCATAAAAATCGTCATACACGCGGGATGCCATCTCTGCCTCTATGTGAAGAATGATTGTTTCCTTCTGCTGGTCACGAAAGCTTTCCTGTACTGGGTTGTACGAAATGGCAAGTGAATCTCTCTCGTTAAAATACTCATCTGTCACCACAAGATTTTTAATTCTCGATAATTTGTACAATCTCATACTCTGCTTTGTCAGGCAAAAAGCTTTTAGATACCAGGATTTAGACTTAAACCAAAGCTGTATTGGCTCAACGCGGCGGATGCTTTTATCACCTCGGCTATTGTAATAATCAAATTTAGAAATGCGCCGTTCTAAAATGGCAAGTTTGAAATCATTAAAATAGTCATTTTCGTGACTCTATCCAACATAATCCACCTCAATCCAGTTTATTGTTGTTTTATTAAATATTGTTGACAGCTTTCGCAATATTTGACTCGTGTCATCAGTCTTAATATTAGAAAGACTATGCAGTGCGGATAAAATTTCGTTTTGTTCATGTTCATTCAATATGGATTTATTCAGCACAAAATCCGGCAAAAGGCTGATACCTCCTCCCCTGCCTCGCTCTGTGTAAATTGGAACTCCTGCCAGACTCAATGTATCTACATCACGACAAATTGTACGTCTTGATACCCCAAAATATTCACTTAATTCTCTTGCTGTAATCGTTTTTTTGTTGAGCAAGATATAAATTATTTCAAATAATCTATTTATCTGCATTTTTATCACCCTGTATAGTATATCTTTGTAATGAGACAACTGAGTGTCACATCAAATTTCAACAACAATTGTATACCTCGTGAGTAGTAGTTTTTATAGAATCTCTCCAATGTCTACTCGCCTATGATGTTGAAAAAGATAAACACGATTGATTTTTCACTAATCAAGATAATTAAGTTCTATTTAATTCGTTTACCATAGCCAACAACGGACAAGGGTTTAAGGCTATTTTTTAAAAAATTTAATCAGTCTAATATGAATTTTGAGGTTGGACTGGAAAAACCTGACTCTACAATTACAAACTCTATGCCTGTCACTGGTATGAATCCTTTTTCTCTTACCTTCTCAACTCATTATTGTAAATAGATGCAACAATCTCTCCTGTTAAGATATCTATATTATTTAAATTCTCAATATATAAATCTTTACAACATCTTTTTATTTTTTCAATATAAACTATTATATTATCATATCTTAAATCAATATCCAATACCTTAGGTATATAATGATTTGTTAATTTAATATTCAAATCACTGTCATATAATATAATATTAAATTGCATATTTTGTAAAGTGTTGAGATGATTTTTATTGTTTAATATGTTGCAATATATCTCCTTTCCACATATTTCAACATCTTCTTCGCAAATTTTGCTGATATTACAATGATAGTTTAACAAAACTGAGTAGACTATACATAGATCTTTCGTTACTTTATCTCCTAAATTCCCTGTAACTATTGCATTCTTCTTATGGGCCATAGTGCTTAATATATCATCACGTTTTTTTCTTCCTAAATAACTGGATTTTAACAATGCCTGATTCATCATAAACAATAAATCTCCAGTTGATTTACCATCAATATTTTCTACAACTACATCTGCTACTTCCTCTTTGCTGATTGATTCCATCTGTCCAACAGCAGTCATAAGCGCTACTTCTTGTAAGGAATAACATTTATTTTCTCCAGCCATAATAACCGATTCAATATTATCATCAGATACCCATTCTTTTGAAACTTCTTTGGAATAATTATGTTTATCATCTATAATCTCTCCCCAACCCACACATGTTGCAGGAACAATTACTCTAACATCGTAGCTGGGAGTTTGAGAGAGATTCCACAAAAATTGATGAAGAATACCTGTTGAAGCTACTTTTCCCCATAGATTATCAGATAAAAGATCCCTCTTATTATCACCATGAGTATATGGCATATTAACGCCCATTCCAGCTAACGAAGTAGTTGAGATTTTAATATATTTATCAACTTTGAAGTCATCAAAACACTTTTTCAAACTTTCAACATAGGTAATTAAAACCGGAATTATTTTCATACTAAGATATTCTTCTTCATTTTCTTTATATTGTTTTTTCTCAAAGATAGTAAAATTACTTCCTAAAACGGTTGACATATTAATACAATCAATTATTATATCAGGATTTGAATTTTTACATATATTATACAAAGCAGTCTCTTTATATTTTTGAATTTTATCATAGGAATAAAATCGTCTCAAATTGTAATAGTCTACACTCTCTAAAGTTTTTTTATCCATGATATTAAATGGACGAAATACATTACCATATAATATATTGACAGGAATATCAGGATTAATTTTTTTTAATTTTTTTCTTGATAAAACTGCCTTTTCCATAGTTCTATTAAAAACAATTATTTCTTTCGGATTTTTCCGTATAATCTTCTCACTAATTGCCAAACCTATATGGCCTGCTCCAAGAATTAAAATTTTTTTATCATTATAATTATGCACTAATTCAAATCTCCTTTACAATTTGTTTTAAAAATAAATTTCTTTCATAAATTCTTCCTTAAGTCTTATTAAATTTTTTCGATCAAACTTTTTCTTTCCATATACAGAAATTAAATATTTATCCAATAAAAATGTAGTCATATTACAATTTATGTCATCTGATAAAGTATTAAAAGATTTAAATGAAATATTTAAACCATTACCCACATATTTTACAAATGCTTCTTTCTTTGTCCAAATCTCATAAAAATGTTGATTAGAATTTTTTAAGATTACATAATTATACTCTTCCTCTGTATAATATTTTTTTGCTATTTTTATGTCCACATCCTTAATACCCTCAATATCTACACCAACTTCAGATTCAGAAAATATCACAACTAATGCATTATGAGTGTGTGAAATATTATAATTTATACTAGTATTTTTTACAAAAGGTTTTCCGTATTTATTTTTATAAAACTGTAATTCCTTATTTTTAATATTGATTGCATTGCATAATAATTTTCTGATAAGAATGTCAGAATATAGACTTAACTTTTTATCAATATTGAATCGCATAGAATTTATACGATTTTGTTTATCTTTATCGCAAAATGCTAATAATCGATAGTACAAATCTTGATCAAAATTATTTTCTATCGACATATAGTATAAAAAATTAGTTTTAAATTCTATATAATTTTTCATTTTTCTTACGTTTATCCTTTATATAGATATTACCATTTCGTAGAATGCATTTTTTATCGTATCTAGCCAAAATACCCGGTTATCAATACCAAAAGTTACTGCGCCAATATAACACAAGCTGGTACTTAAGCTGAAGTCGTTTTTTAAATTTCGCCAAATTGTTCTGTCAATAAGTATTGACAGCTCTTTTGTTTTCCAAGAATACACCAACATTCTGCGCTTTTCACAAATTATGATATTACCATTAGATGATACTGTAACTGCAATCGGTGATCTTATTTCAATCTTACTTGAATATTTTAATGTATATATTTTATTATTTGCCAATTCTATATATCTAACTTTACTATTTTGTTCATCTGCAATATATAATTTACCTGAATCGTAATATATCCCAAACGGACGGTCTATTAGGGCTTCCTGCAACAAACCATCCTTATATCCATGTTGCTTGCTACTAATAATTTTTAGAATTTTTCTATCCGCTCCCAGTCTGATAATTGCATTATCTAATACCTGACTTATATAAATATTTCCTTCTTTATCAGATGATACCCCTGTGGGTAATATAAGTTCTGAATTGTTTACTAAGACAGGTTCCCAATAATTATTGCAATCATCATATTGGTAAACCATATTATTTCTTGCATCTGCTACGATGATACCGAAAAGTCTAGAATAACTAATTGCCAAAGGTAATCCTATCTGACCTCCATTTTTTACGTTCCGGGATAATACATTAAAATTATTATTATTAATATTCCATTTTACTATGCAATGATTATGCATATCTGCAATATAAAAATCACCGGTATCCCTTCTAAAATAAATACCAGATGGATAGTAAAAACTATATTCCGGTAACTTAATCTCTTTTATTGAAATTATTGACAACGAATTCACTCCCTAAATCTATTATAATTTTACGCTTAAGGTAATACCATCACCGATGGGTAAAATCGTGCTGTATAGTCTATTATCATGAAACACTCTCTGATTATATTCATCTACCGGATCACTCATTTGCTTAGGCATTCCCATTGGTTTAAATAAAGTATCATCCGCAACTAATACTCCTCCTGTACGCAGTAAATTAATACACCTTTCCAATGTCGTTATATATGCCTGTTTAGATGAATCCTGCAATATAATATCAAATGGTTCTTTTAAATACATAACGGCATTTTCCGCCGAATCGTTTATTAACTCCACCATCTCTAATACTCCTGCAGAATCCAAATTTTTTTTTGTTTCCTGATACATCTCCTTACTTTTTTCGACAGATATTAGCTTTCCCCCTGTCTTTTTGAGTACATTACTAATACAAATAGATGAGAATCCTAAACATGTACCAAATTCTAATACTCTTTTTGCATTTAAAGTATAACATAAAAAACTCAATAATTTTCCAGCTTCTAATCCTATTGAAGGATTTACACCTACCCTCTTTTCCTCTTCGTTTATAATATGTTTTAATAATGTATGATCAAAAAAGAGTAATTTTTGTATATATGAATTTATATCTAAGATAACATGAACCTCCTAAGAATTATTGTCTAATTTTTCACCAGACCCGTTTCATCTAAAATATATTTATTTAAAATATTGCAATATTTTAATAGCCACATTCTCTTCAAAATCAGCTACTGATTTGATTTTATTCGCTACAAATTCCTTTTTACTATCCCAGTCTTTTGTTATAAATATTCTCAGCATAGAATTAGTAATTATATTCCAGTTTTTTGATGCAGTATGCATCAAATCAGCAAACTCTAATGCTCCTTTATCATATTTATTACTAATATAATTCATAAATATTGAATATTGTTCTCTTCTTCTAGTGAGATATGTAAAAGTATTTAAAATTTCTGATTGAACGGTATTATCCATATTAATGGTACCCTCTAGTTGTAAATCAAAAACGACACTCAAATCATCTGCTAAAAATCTCATTTGGTCAAATTTATTCTTACAACCATTTAACATTTTACGAGCAGATAACGTTACCAGATTATAAAAATCAGGATTATTAATATAGGAATTATTACTATCTACTATTACATGGTATCTGTAAGCTTTCTCAAAATCTTTACAAGATATGTTCTGTATTATTTTTTTAGTATTGGGATTACAAATCTGAATATACTCTTGATTTTTATTTAATCCTATAATTAGATATGGTTGTAAACGATTCTCTAAGTTATAATATTTACTGACCGGACAATAAAATTCGTTAAAATAAACAATTATAGGATTATTCTTATTATCATTCTTTTTAATTTCCATTATTATATCAGAAAATTTATTTAATTCTTTTCTATATTTCATCTCAATTCCTTGATATACTTTCAAATAATACAAGGTCTTATCTTCACCTTCAGAAATTCTTGTACCGTAATTTCCTGGATTTAGGATCGTCCACTCCAGATAATTAAAGTTCCAGGCTTCTGTATACATTATCTCATATTCTTTTTCTAAAAAAACTGCAATTGATACTAAAATATCTTCCAGACAGCTTCTATGTTCCTCGTGCAGCGGGATTAATTTATCCATTTTATTTACTCCAATTATTATTACTATCATAAAGCTTCGGGAGCTATATGGTTTCCGATAGACAGTCTCTTTTTAAATGTTGTAACATTCTTAAAAGTTGATACCATAAATAAGCTGCTGATATCGCTCTGATAATATTCTCCTGTTTGAGTCAATACAAATCGGTCAGGTTCTTCAATAATCAATTTTTCTTTCATTAGGTTTTGTATAATGTTACCAAATACTTCTCCTATTTCTCTGTTATATTGATTATAAAATATGTTTTTATCCACAAATTTTCTTCTTAACCCTAAAAGAATACTTCTTTCCATTTCTTGTTCTTTTGATGCTCTTTTACTTACCATCTGAATTGGCAGCTTTCCTTCTTCTGTCTGTTTCATATAGTTTTGAATGGATACCAAATTTTGATAATTAACGCCGTTAATATATCCATAACTGGAAGCTCCAACGGACAGATTGTCCCCATACCCATCATATGTATCCTCCCAAAACTGAGGGATTTTATCTAGTTTGTAATATTCTGGAATAATATGATGATTGTAGTGTTTTTCTTTCAGTATTGTATCTGCCAAAGTATACATCTTATAAAGTTCTTCCTGTTCCGGTAGTTTTCTCATTTCATCATTCGAAAATGTACCAAAAAATTTAGAACCTGCCAGCACGCATAATTCGTATATAGACATATGATCTAAGTCCAGGGATGTACTAATGTCCAAATCATGTTTCCATTGCTGCTGCTTCTGGCCCGGCAGCCCATACATTAAATCTATGGATAAAACATCAAATTTATATTTTTGAACCATACGGATCCAGTCAATGGCTTCCTGGGCAGTTGTATTTAACCCCAGTAATTTTCTAAATTCAGGATTAAAGGTCTGAACTCCTGTACTAATTCTTGAGACGCCGCATTCTTTTAAGAAAACCACTTTTTCTTCATCCGTATTTTTTATATCGCATTCTACAGTTATCTCAGCTTTTGTATTAAGAGGAAGGTAGTCTTTACAAGCCATAATAATTTTCTTTAATTGACCTGATGACAAGCTCGTTGGTGTTCCACCACCAAAGAATACAGCATTAATTTTCAAAGATTGGACATAAGAATCCTTTGCATATATCTTAACTTCTTTAATGAGACTTTCAACATAATTATCAAGTAATACATCGTTTTTATCAACAAATTGCCTGCTGTAAACACAGAAATTGCAAATTTTATTGCAAAAAGGAATATGTATATATAAGGGGGTAGAAAAATTATGCTCTGCCTTTGGTCGTGTAAAAATGTAATTTACATAATCATGAATCTTAAGATTAGGATTCATTAATGGATAATTTAATATTGCTACTCTATATTTTTTTTCTAACAATTCTTTTCCCTCCTTATAACATTCTTCACCTTATTTTAATAGTTAATTACATTCTAAACAGAACACATTGTCCTACTCCACCGCCGCCGCACAAGCTTGCTGCTCCAATACGAAGGTTTAATCTTTGCATTGCAAATAATAACGTCACACAAATTCTCAGCCCGGTACATCCAACAGGATGCCCAATTGCCAAACTTCCTCCATTGACATTAATGATTTTACTATGCTTTTTTATTAACTCATTTGCCAACAACGCTTGTGCAGCATAAGCTTCATTATATTCGATCAAGTCTAAATCGTTTATTGTAAGATCATTTCTCTTCATTAAGTTCTCTAATGCGATTTTAGGTGCTATAGCAAATTCTCTGTAAGGAGTTCCAACGGATTCACTGTCAACATATTCTGCCATTGGATGGATACCAAGTTCTTTTACTTTATTTTCGGACATTAACACCATAGCCGCTGATCCATCATTTATTGAAGTGGCATTTAACTTGGTAATAGTACCGTTTCTTATATATATTGGCTCTTCTTTCTGTAACATATCGTAACTGATATAGTCAGGAATATTTTCATCCTCTGCCAGAATTATATTCAAGTTATCGTCCTCAACGGGAAAAATCTCTTTCTTTAAATAACCCTTTTCTTTTGCTTCCATTGCTTTTAGGTAGGATTGATAGGCATAAACATCTTGTTCTTCTCTTGTGATGTGATGCTCATTTGCAGATAATTCTGCACAGATCCCCAATTCATCTGCTCTTATTTCTTTCAGCTCATGGAGTTCAGGTAATACAGAATTTGTTTTCGCACGAAGTTTTTTGATCATGGTCCTCATAATATGAGGGGTTTTACTCATATTTTCAGTCCCACCCACAAGCACCGTTTGTGCATCTCCAACCATAATTTCTCTCACTCCCTGAATGAAAGCTTCCATAGAGGAACAACAAGTTCTATTAATAGTCGTAGCCGGAATTTCATCAGGAAGACTGGAATCTAATACAACCTTTCGGGCCAAGTTATATGGTTCCTGAGGAAAACAGCATCCTACATATACACTGTCTATATCTAATGAGGGTACACCGGTCCTTCTGACTGCCTCTTCAAATGCACAAGTCATTAATCTGACATCACTCATATTACTTAAACTGCCGGCAATTCTTCCGATGGGGGTTCTACAAGCAGCGACAACATAAACTTTATTTATTTTTCTGCTTATTTGTTTACTCAAATTTTTCTCCTTATTAAATGAAAATTTTTTTCAATATTTTTTTTGCTGTCTGTCTTGATGAAGATATAGGGTTTGCATACGTAAAATCTGTTATCCGGTCAATTTTATTATATACAGATTGTGCTGTTAAT
>NZ_JAWYAJ010000504.1:0-10077 GCF_034124845.1 Robinsoniella sp. | reverse complement strand
TATTTTATTAATATTTATGCCATCGTAGCGGATTTTACCGTCTGCGATATCATAAAAGCGGTTTATCAGGTTTGTAATGGTGGTTTTCCCGGCTCCGGTTGCCCCAACAAAGGCTACTTTCTGCCCGGGTTCTGCATAAAGGGTGATATTGTGAAGCACAATTTTATCCTTTACATAACCAAAATCAACATCGTACATCCGTACATCTCCGGTTAATTTGGTGTAGGTTGTGGTACCATTTTCATGGGGATGCTTCCATGCCCACATGCCGGTGCGTTCCTTGCATTCCACCATCTCGCCGTTTACTTCCTTTGTATTGAATAATGTTACATATCCTTAGTCTACTTCCGGAACTTCATCGATCAGAGAAAATACCCTGCCTGCACCTGCCAGACCCATAATAACCGCATTCAGCTGATTGGACACCTGGCTTACATTTCCGGAGAATTGTCTGGTCATATTTAAGAACGGAACTACGATACTGATACCGATTGCCATACCGGAAATACTGATATTCGGCACATTATAGAGAAGCAGGATTCCCCCAACCAAAGCCACGATAACATAAAGGACATTTCCTATGTTATTTAATATGGGCATAAGGGTATTGGCAAATTTATTTGCCTGCTGTGCATCATGGAATAATGCATCGTTGTAGCGGTCGAAATCCGCTTTGCTCTCTTCTTCATGGCAGAATACCTTGATAACCTTCTGCCCGTTCATCATTTCCTCTACAAATCCTTCCGCCTCACCCAGTGATCTCTGCTGACGGATAAAATATTTGGCTGAATTTCCCCCAATCTTTTTGGTGACTGCTACCATAAATACTACGCCGATCACAACTACAATTGTCAGCCATACGCTATAGTAAATCATGATAAAAAATATCGTCAGCACCGTAACACCGGACACCAAAAGCTGGGGAAAACTCTGGGAAATCATCTGGCGCAGTGTATCGATATCATTGGTGTAATAGCTCATAATATCACCATGATTATGAGTATCAAAAAAGCTGACGGGCAGATCCTGCATGCCATTAAACATCTTCTGGCGCAGCTTCTTTAACGTACCCTGGGTAATCACCGCCATCATCTGGTTATAAATTACAGATGCCAAAAGCGACAATACATAAAACGTCACCAGCAGCAGTACCAGTCCCATGATTTTTGCTGACACCTTATTCCAGTCACCGTTTTGCCAGCTCTGCTCTATGGTGGCAATTACATTCTGCATGAATACAGCGGGAATGGAACTGACAACCGCGTTGAAAATGATACAGATCAGCACCACCGGCATCATCACAGGGTAAAAACCAAACAGCGTCTTAATAACCCTCCCTAATACTCCTTTTTTATTCTTCATCAGAACCACCTGCCTTATTTTGTGAATTGTATACTTCCTGATAAATTGTGTTGTCTCTCAACAGTTCTTCATGAGTTCCCACAGCATTGATGGTACCCCCATCCATAACCACAATGCGGTCTGCATCCTGTACGGAAGAAGTTCTCTGTGCAATGATAAGTTTCGTTGTGTCGGGTATAAACTCCCGAAACGCCTTTCTGATCAGCGCATCCGTTTTCGTATCAACAGCACTTGTGGAATCATCTAAAATAATAATTTTCGGCTTCTTTAAAAGAGCTCTGGCGATACAAAGTCTCTGTTTCTGGCCACCCGAAACATTTGATCCTCCCTGCTCAATATATGTATCATATTGTTTTGGAAACTGCATGATAAATTCATCCGCCTGCGCCAGTTTACAAGCCTCTATCATTTCTTCCTCTGTAGCTTCTTTATTTCCCCATCTCAGATTGTCTTTAATCGTACCGGAAAACAGGATATTTTTCTGCAGTACAACTGCAACCTGATTTCTAAGGGTCTCTAAATCATAATCCCTGACATCAATCCCGCCTACTTTTACAACACCTTCTGTAGCATCGTAGAGCCTGGAAATCAACTGGATCAGCGAAGATTTCGAAGATCCGGTTCCGCCGATGATACCGATTGTTTCTCCTGACTTTATGTGAAGATTGATATCAGCAAGCGCCATCTTCTCCGCTTTCTTGGAATATTTGAAATTAACCTCTTCAAAATCAATGGAGCCGTCCGCCACTGCAAAAACTGGATCGGCAGGATTGGCAAGAGAGCTATCTTCTCTTAACACCTCCACAATACGCTTGGAGGATTCACTTGCCATAGTGATCATGACAAATACCATGGAAAGCATCATAAGGCTGCTCAATATCTGAAAGCTGTACGCTAACAGAGATGATAACTGGCCTACGTCCAGATCCAGTCCCCTGGAAGTAATAATTGTGTAAGAACCAAACGACATTACAAATATCATGACGGAATAAATACAAAACTGCATCAATGGATTGTTAATTGCTAAAATCCGTTCCGCCCTTGTAAAATCATTGCAGACATCTCCTGCTGCAGTCCCTAATTTTTCTTTTTCATAGTCTTCCCGCACATATGATTTTACAACCCGCATACCCTTGATATTTTCCTGTACCGAGTTATTCAGTGCATCATACTTTTTAAATACTTTCTTGAATAACGGCATTACTTTTCGAATTACCAGAAAGAGCCCAAATCCCAGAATCGGGATTACAATCAGAAAAATAAACGCCATTTTCCCGCCCATAATGAAAGCCATGGCAAATGCAAACAACAGCATAAGCGGACACCGGATCGCCGTTCTCACGATCATCATGTAGGCATTCTGCACATTCGTAACATCCGTGGTAAGTCTGGTTACCAGGGAAGATGTTGAAAATTTGTCAATATTCTCAAAGGAATAACTCTGTATTTTATAATACATATCCTTTCTGATATTCCTTGCAAAACCGCAGGACGCCGTTGCGCAGGCAGTTCCCGCCAGTGCTCCGAAAGTCAGGGACAATCCCGCCATCACTACCAGCAGCAACCCGTACTTAAGCAGCACAATCAGATCACAGCCCGCTTTGATCTGATTGACTAACTGTGCAATCAAAAATGGAATAATACATTCCATAACAACTTCCAAAGAAACCAGTATTGGTGCCTGAATGGAGGCTTTTTTAAATTCTCTGATACATTTCATAAGTTCTCTTATCATTGCTTTTCTATCTCCTTTTCTATCCTTCCTCTTTACCAACAAAATAACGGGCAGGTTAATCAACCGGATTTATGTGATTAACACTACTCGTTTTGCATTTTACCTGCTATATTTATTTGTACCAGCAATTCATTGGTCAAAGATTATCTACCAAAAAAATATTCAGTTGCCTTGCTTCCTGCCTGCTTTAATAAGGCAAGAAACATTTCTGCCTGCTCTTCCGTCATATCCGCCGTGATCATCTTCTCCCAGTCCGTCATTACCTTGTTTATCGTATCAAATGCCCTGTAGGCTTTCTCCGTGGGATATAGTTTGCAGGTACGCTTATCGCTTATAAAAGTTTCTCTGGTAAGATACTCTTCTTTTTCTAAATAATCCAAAGCCCTTGTAATATTACTTGGATGGACATAGATCAGCGTTTTCAGCTTATCCTGCGTAATTCCGGGATTTTTGCAGATATGGATAATAAAGACATGGTGGCTGCTGTTGATATTTAATTCCTTGAAATTCTGATCAGCATATACATTACCCAATCTCCCTAAAATAGACAGCCACTTAAACTCTTGACCCATGACAATACCCTGCTTTCTTTTTCAATCATTATAGCACTATCTTTTTGCGCGCGCAACTTCTTTTTTATTTTTTTATTTTACTTCTTTTATTTAACTGCTTCTACCTGGTTAATGTTCACACCCTTCGGATGCTCACCATAACATCCTCTCTGTCTGTTCAACCTGTTCATTGGGCAGTTATTTTTATGATAAGTGTGACATACTGATGTCACACTTATGATGGTATGATAATAGAAAAAGGAGGAATCATCATGAACTACGAATGGAAAAAACAAGAAAAAGAAATATATCTGCCCAAAACACAGGCTGTACTGGTCACTGTCCCCAGGCAGAAATTTATAGCCCTGAAAGGTAAGGGAGATCCCAACAGCCATGAGTTCAGCGAAAAAATCAGTGCACTATTCCCTGCTGCATACAGCATAAAATCCCAATATAAAAAATATTGCAAATCTAAGGTCCCGGAGAATATATATGATAATTATGCCGTTAACCCCCTGGAGGCTGTTTGGGATATGACCGAAGTTGGAAAAAAGTCCGGCAGATTCATAAAAAGCGAGCTGATCTACGAAATGATGATCGCCATACCGGATTTTGTTTCGGATGAAATAATTGCAGAAGGAATTGCAAGTGTTAAGAAGAAGAAACCGAACCCTCTCTTAAATGAACTATCAATGATTACCACAGAAGAGCATTTATCCGTACAAATCCTCCATACCGGGTCCTATGATAATGAACCAGACAGTTTTAAACGGATGGACGATTTTTGCCTGGATCATAATCTCAGACGAATCCACGATACGCACAAAGAAATATATATCGTAGTTAAAACAGTTATTCAGGCTAACCGAAAGACCGTTCTGCGCTACGATGTATGTTCAAAATAAATCTGTTCCTCACGTTATATTTATGTTAATATAAGAACATTAATCATAGGAAAGGGGATTGCCATGCAGAGTAATCGGCTGTTTGAAATCATTTATATACTGCTGGATAAAAAGAAAGTAACTGCTTCGGAATTAGCAGAGCATTTTGAAGTCTCAAGACGCACCATTTGCCGGGATATTGAACTGCTCTCTTCTGCGGGCATTCCCATTTATGCCGATATGGGCAGATACGGTGGAATCAGCCTCCTGGACAACGTCGTTCTGGATAAATCCCTGATCTCAGACTCGGAACAGCATGAAATACTGGCATCCTTAAAAATTCTGGAAGAGCTGAAATATCCAAATGCCAAAGAATCGCTCAGCAGGCTGGCAAATCTGTTTCAAAAGACCAATGATGACTGGATATCTGTGGATTTTTCCCACTGGGGAAGCCATGCTGACGAAATCGATACTTTTTCCGTCATCAAAGGCTGTATTTTGCAGCAGGTGATCATTGAATTTGATTATTATAATTCTTTTGGACAATGCAGTTTCCAAAAAATAGAACCCTGCAAGCTGTGGTTCAAAGAAAAATCGTGGTATCTGAAAGGGTACAGCTTAAGGCATGAGGATTTTCGGATTTATAAGATGGTCCGCATAAAAAACTTAAAGGCTGGATCACAATCCTTTTCCAAGAGAGATTTATCATCTGAACCTGCACATATAGAAATGAAACACCCCTTTGAACCAGTAAAATTAAAGCTCCTTTTTGCCAGTGAAGCCGCTTACCGGGTATATGATGAATTTGACATGGACCAGATACAGGCTGACGGTAAAGGAAATTTAATCGTAACTGCAGAATATCCGCTGAACGACTGGATTTACGGATATATCCTTTCGTTTGGTAAAGATGTGGAGGTTCTGGAACCGGATCATGTGAAAAGGCATATCTTAGGGATAATAAAAGAGATCGCCCGAAAATATAAGAATGCATTTTCAGATTAACTCCGGGAAATGCAACTGCAAAAGCGGGGTGCGCGTATGAATTGTGCACCTCCGCCTTACAGAAATATTCACATAAACATCTACAAAATCCTGAATAACCATGGTATCGCCAATACGGTCAAAACACCGATTATGGTGACTGAAATTACGTAACATAACGTCTTCTTTTCTTCTTTCATAATATCTCCTTCCCCATTTTCCACGACAGAAACCGCTTCCTATCTCTGCTGCTGCCTATTTTTCTTTTATCGGCATTAAAAGATCTAACTGTAAATGTTCTAACTCTATTTCTGATTGTCCAATGTGATTATAGAAGTTCAAGTGTTCCTCCAGCAGTCCGCACATATGCTCCTGGTCTTGTAAGTCACCTGCAAATTCATAGCTTTCGCTTTTCATAATCCATTCCAGAAATGCATCCCATTCATTGAAATTTCCAAAAGCAATCATATGAGCCGCAAATAAGCCTCCTGCAAACTGCTTTTTTTCAAGTGGCTCAGGTACTTCCATATCATCCGGAATCGTTACCCATGCCTCATAGCCATGGTAACCGGTTTCATCTACCGGATTCGGATGATTAAAACCAAACCGCCTCAGATCTGGTTTTATTTTTCCTAAAGAACTTTCCTTCACAAAGTTATCGACTAAGAAGTTTGCATTCCATTCAGGCTCATCGCCAATATAATGGGCAGCCGCTACTGTAACCGGGGGCAGATAAATAATTCGTACATCGTTGATTTTTGAAAGCGTCTCATCTGCTTTCTTTAATTTTTCCGCCGATTGTTCTTCTTTAAAATTAATACTAATCAAATTTAAAGATTCAATAGCCGCCAGGAACGTATCATCCTGGGTGATCAAAGTCTTCAGCGGCAGCTCAGTGGACTTGCTGAGCTCCTCAACAAAATGATTCAAGATATCTCTGATTGTCGAAAGAGCCGTTATTTCTTCGTTTAACTCCTCCATGTTCTGCCGGAAGATTTCGATAGCTGCAACCGCATTTGTATTATTTAATATAATCGCAATTTGCCGGACAGGGATTCGCAGTTTACGCAGCAGTAGGATTTGTTTCATTCGGGAAACTGCTTGTTCATCATAGATACGGTAAGAATATCCTTCCCGTCTGGAACTGCTGATTAATCCTGCCTTTTCGTAATAGCGAAGCATTCTCGTTGAAATCCCCAGGCTTCTGGATACCTGGCTTATAGTCATTTCCTCCATTATGTACCTCCTCGTATACTCTATCGTTATCGAATATAGTTTAAACTGCGACACGGTGTCAAAGTCAAGTAAATATGCGAAATCATTTCCTGATGCCGATTTATTTACTCTTCCTGTAGAAGTAAACAGCTAATCCACCAAATATTGCAGCTACGAAAAGAAAAGGAACCCCATTTAACAAATTTAAATAAAGCGGTGCGCTGAAATAATCCGCTTTGCGGTCAGTCAGGCACTGCTGGTACCCCCAGTTAAAACTAACAGCAATGAACATTCCAGCCCATGAAATATTGGCGATGAAAATAGAAAGCCACATGAAGATTTTCCACTTGTTCATAATTACCTCATTCCTAAATCCATTACGCATATTAATAAACTCCCATCCTTTATTGCGGTCAATTTCTTATTGGAATTTGCATTATGTTTTTGGGATTATATATAACAGCGTTTTTCTTTATTTTACCACAAAGTGAGAAGAAATTCATGTTTGATTTATTATAGTAAAAAAACAGGAGAATATTCTATGATTATAGCGAAAGAATTTACTCCCTCCTGCCTCCTTTCG
Organism: Robinsoniella sp.; assembly: GCF_034124845.1. NCBI lineage: Bacteria > Bacillati > Bacillota > Clostridia > Lachnospirales > Lachnospiraceae > Robinsoniella > Robinsoniella sp. Next base: position 2,763 of record NZ_JAWYAJ010000504.1, on the reverse strand, counting down.
CCTTGTATTTCAGCTAACTTTCTTCTTTGATACACTCCAAAAATAACCCCGCTAAAAGCGGATCAAACCGGACTCCCGCATTTTTAGCTATCTCAGCACAGGCATACTCTTTTGATCCATTATGATTCCCGGCATCATTTACCATTTTATCATAACTGTCTGCAATACAGCATATCCGGGCTTCCAGCGGGATTTCCTCCCGGCACAGGCCATCGGGATAACCGCTTCCATCCCAGAATTCATGATGGTATTCCGCCATAGCCCAGACTGTATTCTCATATTTCTTCTGGTCTTCTTTTAGCATACAGACAGCAATATCTCCGCCATATTCGGCATGGCAATGGGTAATGGACCACTCTTTCTGTGTGAGAGGTGCTTTTTTACAGAGGATTTCTCCCGGAATTAATATTTTACCAGCATCGTGATAGAGGGCACCCAGACGAACCGCTTCTATCGAAAGTTCTCTTGCTTCCTGCACATACATCCTGGCAGAGCACAACTTTACAAACAGGACACAGGCATATTTTGCAGTAAGACCTTGATGTATATAAAGTTCTTTCGGCAGATTTAAATAAAGCCTTTTGAAGATTTCCTGGACATTGTTCTGTTTTAATCTTTGCATCATTACCCCTCCTCCACCAGACTGGGATTCGTAAACAAGTGCCGGACGGATACCAGCGTACCTTGCACTTCGGAAAATTTTTCCTGTATTTTCTCCGCTGCTTCTGTTATATGATATCTTTAAGAAATAACGAATCATAATATCTGGCTTATCTTTCGTAAAATACTTTATTTTACGAGAATAACTTCTTTTCCTTTTTCCTATCCCATTTCCCGCCATCGGTCCTGACGGCTTATGACGGCTTACATTTTTATGCTGTTAGACGATTCAGCTTTAACATTGATTTTTGGATATGCTGTTTTGTGGAATGTCCGTACCATTCCAGGGTAATTTTTGCAGAACTATGCCCCAGTATTTCTTTCAGCGCCTGGACATCCCCATTTCTTTCCATAAATCTTGTGGCAAACGTATGCCGCAGTGTGTGAAAGTGAATGCCCCGCAGTCCGATTGATTCCGTCACTCTGGTTAAATAATATTGCAATACCCTTGGATCCATCGCTTTTCTTCCTGCGCCAAAGATATAATCACTCCCTGTGGCTTTGTTCTCTTTTTGAAACTGAACCAATATCTGAACCATAAAACGGGGAAGTGGAATAAATCGTCTGGATGAATCCGATTTGGTTTCCGTCAGGATCAGTTTTGTTTTCTGTTTCTGCTGATGAAATAAAGTTACTCTCTGAATGCTGTGCGACACATGGATTCCACCTGCCAGCGGATCAAAATCCTGCCAGGTATATCCGCAGCACTCCCCCACCCGGCTGCCGCTGTATAGCGCCAGCAGCACTGCCAGATCCTTTGAATTCCTTTCATCCAGTTTTTTTTCTATTCGCTTTTGTTCTTCCAATGTCATAAATCTGGGTTTCTTCCGATTGTATTTCTTCTTTTTATACGGCAGAACCGGAAGGCTGGAAATCAGGTTTCTATCCCTGGCGCTGCACAGCGCCGCCATAAAACGTTTGCAGATATTTTGAGCGGTAGATGTTGAAATATTTTTATCAAGTATTGCATTGTAAACGATCTCCATAGTCTTGTTACTGATATCACTTAAATTTAATTTTCCGGCTGCGGGAAGGATATGACGCTCTACCTGTCCCCTGTACACAGCATATGTAGAATGCTTTACTTCAGGCTTGATTACTCCATCCAGCCAAAACTCCATCCATGCACCCAGCGTTCCGTCCCGGAAAACTTCCTGTGCCCTGTCCATTGTTTTTGCCTGTGTCCTGTCCGCTTTGCAAATCTCCAGCTTTTTTTTAACCTCGGTATAGGTCTTTCCATAGATATAAGAAAAAGCCGTCCTGCCGTCAGGCTTTTTTCCTATTACACATCTGCCTTCCCACCTGCCATCCTTCCGCTTATAGATGTTCTCTCCACGTCTTGCCATGCTGTTCACTCTCCTTCTAAAATTGACGGCTTATCTGACGGCTTAAAAATTCTAACCCGTACCCACAATACAGAACTGAATTTTGAAAAAATCTACATAGTATTGACAATTATATCCAATTATGTTAGACTCATGCCATAATTTAAGTTGATTTTAAACATATTTTCAGTCAATATCATAAAATAAAGTATTTTACGAACGGCAAATAGGCATCCGGCTATTTCAGCGGTTCTTTTTTTGTGTGTGGGGACGTATGAAAAAAGAACCGATAAATCCGTGTGGAGAACGGGGTTATCGGTTCTTTCTTTTAGTACAAATCTTTATATACATCTAATTTCTAATCCTGCTAACGTTTTAATCCTCTCCCCCTTATAATAAACCTCAGCATCTACATTCCTCTGCTCCTTCCCCTCATACCTCACCTGAAGCCCATACAATTCATGCTCCCGCCATTCTATATCTGCCACCAGTCCTCCTCTTGCTCTTAATCCTTTCACACATCCATCCCGCCATGCATCGGGCAGGGCAGGCAGAATGTATAGCTTTCCAGGCTCTGACTGCAGAAGCATCTCCGCCACAGCTGACGTAAATCCGAAGTTTCCGTCAATCTGCATAGGCGGGCAGGTGGAAAATAAATTGGGGCAGATGCCTCCTCCGTCTGTATCCTGTGTGGCATCTCTTAGAATCCGCACCTGCATAAACCGCTTCATGATGTTCCAAGCCATATTCCCGTCATGAAGATGTGCCCATTGATTCA